>NZ_CP020104.1:4055000-4285000 GCF_002056795.1 Spirosoma aerolatum
CGGTAACAACTGGACCAATTCGTGGCGAAACGGGGTGTATTCGTTTCATCACTTCCATAGTACCTCGCATGAAGTTTTGGGCGTTTATTCGGGTAGTGCGCTCCTGCATCTGGGTGGTGAACAAGGCCAGAAAGTAAAGGTCCAGGCGGGCGATATACTGGTAATACCGGCAGGTGTTGGCCATAAAAATCTGGAGAGTACCCAACTCGGCATCGTTGGCGCGTACCCGGAGGGACGAAGCTGGGATCTTAATAAAGGACTTCCCGGAGAGCGACCCCAGGTCGATAAAGCCATTGCAACCGTTCCATTGCCCCAAACCGACCCACTGCTGGGGAAAGAGGCTGGTCTAACGAAAATCTGGACTGTATAATTTTTTTCAAACCGCAAGGGCGCAATAGCCGCAAAGAGCCTACTTAGATTCTTTGCGGCTATTGCGCCCTTGCGGTTTGAAAGAATGAAAATAATAGTTAAAACTATTTTCAAACGAACTCTCCGATCTGTTATCTGACTTTCTTTTTAGCTTTACCAGACGTATGTGCCAACGGCCCCAGCCGACAAACTTGATTTAAACTGGCTATTACCTGAGTCAACCGTAAACTGCTGAGTAGCGGAACTGTCGTTCAACACAATTAATACAGTATGCCCATCAGGGGTTTTGAAGGCTACATTGGGTAGTGACTTCACTTCATCAGAAGCGATTCGAACAGAACCCGGCCGGACAAATTTCGCAGCCACAGCCACATTATAATAGGCCGGATTTCGCGTTACCTTATTACCGTCGATGGTTAGGGCGCCCAGGCATTCCGTACAACCACCCGGTGTATGCGGATTCTGTTTGGGATCGGCCGCGAGGTTCCATTGTAACACCGTCCGGCACCAGTTCCGGGTGCCTCCAATAACCAATTCACGCACATGCCAGACCAGATCACCTTTCAGGTTACCGGGCGCCCCAATCCATTGTTCGGTAAAATAGAGATTCTTGTCAGGATAGGCTTTGTGAACCTCCGACAGCGCACTGATAGGCCCAGCATACAGGTGAAAGGCCGACCCATCCACGTATTTTCGGGCGTCCGCATCATTCAATATCGTTATTGGATAATCGGGCCGGTCGGCGTTGTGGTCGTACAGAATGATTTTTGTTTTGATTTTAGCTGCTTTAAAGGCAGGTCCGAGGCTTTTTTTGATGAAGATGGCCTGCTCGGCAGGTAGCATCAGCATACTGGGGTTGTTTCCCGGATGCAGGGGCTCATTCTGAATGGTTATGGCATCAATCCGAATACCCTCCTTTGCCATACCCTGAATGTATTTAACAAAATAGCGGGCATAAGCATCATAGTAGTCCGTTTTCAGGCTCCCCCCTTTCGAATTACCGTTGGTTTTCATCCAGGCAGGGGGCGACCAAGGGGAGCCAAGAATTTTTATACTGGGGTTGATCGCCAGAATTTGTTTGAGTATGGGGATTAAATAGTCACGGTCAGGTGCCAGACTGAACTTAGCCAGCGTAGGATCGGTTTGACCCTCCGGTAAATCATCGTACGAAAACACATGATCGTCGAGGTCCGATGCACCAATACTCACCCGCAAATAACTCGTACCGATACTTTTTCCGGTAGTTCCAAACAACTCGTTCAATAGATTTGCCCGAATTCTGGCGTCCATCCGATGAATGAGCATAGCACTCCCTCCAGTAAGCGTGTAGCCGAAGCCGTCAATCGTCTGGTACGTCTGAGCCGGGTTTACATGAATCGTAGCCGCCGTTTTTTTACTACCGCCAAGGCTTACGGAGGACTGTTTTACAAAAAGAATCGACTTTGCAGGATCGGTTAACCAGAATTCAACCCCTCCAGCTTTCGTGGATTTCTGCGATGCGGTTTGTCCATAGCTGCTCATTGACAGCAGCAACATAAAAAAAATAACCCTGGTATTTATGTGCGAATGCATGAAACTACATGCAGCCGGGTTTCGGTGATTCGTCCGGCTGCTAATAGTAAATAAACCTGTTTTGGCCATAACTTACTCATGCCGCTTCCGTATGAGCGATAAAACGGTCCGTGCTACGCCGTTCAAGTTGCTTTTACTCACTATTGGGCGATAAGGCGGCTCGTCCGTCGGCGCTTCCGACGATTAAGCACAACGTTTCGAAGCTCGTACCCAATGCCCTGTACTTTAGCAATTTCGCTGTAATCCTGAAGCATGTTGAAAATGTCGTGATCAATAAATGGGGCATTGGTGCCATCGATGACCACCTCATCACCCGATTGCAATGTTCCCAGCACTTCCTTCAACTGCGGCTTGCTGAGGAAATACAAGTCTTTCTCAAACTCAATCGTCACTTTCCGTCCATCGCGATCGACCCGGAAACTGGTATGCACATTCGTATAAAGCACAAACAGAATCCCCACCACCGAACCCAACGCAATCCCAATAAGTAGGTCAGTAAAAATAATTCCTACGACTGTCACAATGAACGGGACAAACTGGCTCCATCCATCCCGGTACACTTTCTGAAAAATAGCTGGTTTCGCCAATTTGTAGCCGACCATGATCAACACAGCCGCCAGGCATGAGAGAGGAATCAGGTTAAGCAAGGCTCCGCCTAGAAATACAGCAATCAACAAAAACGAACCATGCAAAATCGCTGATATTCGGGTTTTGGCTCCGCCATACACATTGGCCGAAGTTCGCACCACCACCGACGTAACGGGCAGGCCCCCAATCATTCCCGACAGCATATTCCCAACCCCTTGTGCAATCAACTCCTGATCGGGCGAGGAAATACGTTTGGCGGGGTCGAGCCGGTCAGAGGCTTCGAGGTTCAACAACGTTTCCAGACTTGCCACCAGCGCAATCGTTGCCGCAATACCATACACTTGTGGATTGGTCAAAATAGAAAAATCAGGAAAATCAAAAATAGAGAACAGGCTTTGCCCCGGTTTAATCGTAGGAATTTGTACCATGTGCTGATGAGCTGTATCGCCCAGGTACCACGCCGGAACCGCAACCCGATAAAATTCATTAAGGGCTACTCCGCCACAAACGACAATCAACGGCGAAGGGAAGTTCTTCAGGAATGCCCGGTTACTTTTCCCTACGATCTTGTCCCAGCCAATCAGAAAGACTAACGAAATCAAACTGATGACTACTGCACCAGGACTTGCCGTTTCGATAGCCCGGTAAATTTCCGAAAGTGTGTTTTCACCATCAGCCAACTGCTGAAACTCGAACTCCCCTTCATAGTCGTTATCTCTGCCCAGTGCATGGGGAATTTGCTTCAGAATAATAACAATGCCGATAGCCACCAGCATCCCCTTGATCACACTGTCGGGAAAGAAACTACTGAATCGACCCGCTTTAATCAGGCCAAGAACAAATTGTATGGCTCCAGCCAGTACAACAGCCACCAAAAAAGCCTCGTAAGAGCCTATTTTTGCAATGGCATCGGCCACAATCACCGCCAGGCCAGCCGCCGGACCACTTACACTGACTTCTGATCCAGACAGAAACCCAATGACGATTCCGCCAACCATACCCGCCACCAACCCCGAAAACAGCGGGGCACCCGATGCCAATGCAATCCCTAAACATAAGGGCAAGGCGACCAGAAAAACAGATAAGCCTGAAGGCAAATCGTAACGTAAATAAGCTGACTTATACTGAGTTAATGTTCGAAGCGGGCTTATGCGTTGCATAAAAGGTTGGAATAATCAGTGTATCAATATACCTGACTAAATGAGCAGGCTTGTAAAATTAAAAATAAATTAAAGAAAGATTAAAAAACGATTAAAACATTCCTTGATCCAGCTTACTCCTCCCGAACAAGCCTTTATTCAGGCCCATCTTACCGCCGATGTACGGTCGTTACTCTTGCGGGCCCACCCTACCGACTTAGACATCAAAAAACTGGCCGCACAACTAAGTGCCCGCCAGAAAGCCCGCGATAAACTGCCTACGTGGTATGCCCATGACGCGTTGATTTTCCCACCACCTTTATCGGTCGAACAGGCTTCGTCGGAACGAACAGCGTACTACAAAGCGTCTCTGGTGCAGGGCAAACGACTGGTCGACCTAACGGGAGGCATGGGCGTTGATACCTGGGCCTTTGCCAAACGTGTGGATCAGGTTACGTACGTCGAACAACAACCTGAACTGACTGAACTGGCGGCATATAACCTACCTTTGCTGGGCACAACGAACGTACAGGTTGAACAGGGTAACGGCCTGACGCTACTGGAAAAAACTGGATTCCTGAATGGTTCTGTCGACTGGCTTTATATTGATCCCCATCGGCGAAATGAGCAGGGTGGTAAAGTCGTTCGGCTGGAAGACTGCGAGCCCGATCTGTCGAATCCCCCGACCCTATTGAAGCTGTTACAACACGCCAACAAAATTTTAGTGAAAGTATCACCGTTACTTGACATCAATCTGGCCGTCCGACAGATGGCGGGTCTGGTCAATGACGTACACATTGTGGCGGTCCAGGGCGAGGTGAAGGAAATCCTGTTTGTTCTTAGCCAGTCATCCGCTACCTCAAATCCTAGTTCAATTAATGCGATTAACTTAACCAGCCATAAATCCATCGTATTTACATTTAATGAGCAGGAGGAACGAGATACCAACGTATCGCTAGGCGATCCCCAATCGTACCTGTATGAACCCAATGCCGCCATATTGAAAGCGGGGGCTTTCCGACTGGCTGGACACCGCTACGGTCTGCTGAAACTGGCTCCACACAGCCATTTGTATACCAGCCACTCATTGATTCAGGATTTTCCGGGCCGAATTTTCAAACTTCAATCAATTATAAAACCAGATGCTAAAGCCCTAAAACAAGATGTACCCGACGGGAAAGCGAACCTCACCGTTCGAAACTTCCCTCAAACCGTAGCAGAGTTGCGGAAAAAATTATCTTTACGCGAAGGCGGCTCAGTCTATATTCTGGCAACAACGCTGCAAAACGGCGATAAACGCCTATTGATTACCCACAAAGTCGATCAATCTGATTCATAACACATTAACCACCAAAACCAATGAACACCATTTTGCGATCCACCGTACTGGCTTTCCTGCTCATTTATTCAGGATCAACCTATGCGCAAACCGTTTACGCGGGCGAAACCACCGTCGATAAAGCCACGATAGCGGGTCTTTACTTAACCCTCCAGGGCGACGGTAAGCAAATAGAAAAAGACTGGGAAACTGAACTCCAGAAATACGGCCGGGTAAGTTCGTCACGGGGCACGTATCGGGTTCCCAACGCCAGCATTTCGGCCATTTCGTCGGAACCCATCAACCTGATCAGTACAGTCAAATCGTCCCGCACATCGGCTACGATCTTTGCCTCTTTCGACCGGGGCAACGGTAATTTTGTCAAAGCTGGAGATTCCGGTTATTCGGCCGCCGAAAGTTTATTGAAGGCATTTGCCGATAACAGCTTGTATGGGCAGGAAGTACGAACCGCCGAAGGCAGCTTCGACGAAGCTCAAAAGAATCACCAGCGGATGGTTCGTAAAGGCGAACAGCTACAGCGTTCCATTGAACAGAATGGAAAAGAAAAAGAGCGTCTCCAAAAACGCCTTGAAGAAAACGCGAAAGAGCTGGAGCAACTACAGAAAGACATTGAAACCAACAAAGTAGATCAGCAAACCGCCCTGACCGAACTCGAAAATCGGAAGAAAAATGTTGAAGCTGTAAAAGCCAAGAAAAGCAACTAATGGATGTATGATATATGGTGTATGAGGTAGTAAGCCCATACACCATATATCATATATAAATTAAAGTAGATTCAGACGGCTCATCAGTTCGGGTTTGTTGGCCCGGCTGATGGGGATAACTTTAGAGGCCACCACCAGATTGGTTTCCTCAATATCAACAATTTTATCGAGGTTGATGATGTAAGACCTATGTACACGCAGGAACTGAGTACCCAGCTTTTCCTCCAGCGATTTCATGGTTGTGTACACAACAAACGCCTGTTGCCCGGTCAGGATTTTGACGTAATCACCTGTATTTTCAATGTACAGAATTGAATCGTAAGGAACCCGCACATAACGACCATCATTCTTTACAAAGATCGCCTTATTGTTGACCGTTCTCACCTGTTCATTCTTCCGCATCACCGTCATCACTTTTTCGACGGCTACCTTAAATCGAGTTTGTGTAATGGGCTTTTTCAGATAATCGGTTACCTGATATTGAAACGCATCGAAAGCATATTCCGTTTTAATCGTTGTTAAAATCACCTGTGGCAAAACCGGAAGGCGATCCAGTAAGTCAAAACCCGAAAGGCCAGGCATTTCAACATCGAGCCAGATCAGATCAATTGGTTGTTCGGCCAACAAGGTAAGGGCCTGCGTTGCATTCTCGCAAACCGCGACTACTTCTAATGACTCATGCTGTTCGCAAAGATGCTGAAGCGACCGACGAGCCATTAGTTCATCATCAACAATTATACATTTCAGGATCATAGGTTAGGAGTGGTCAAGTAACGTTGCCATTCGGTCTGCAGAAGCGGTTGCTGGCTTTGCAAGGTGGTATAAAAATCCTGCCAGACGGCATGAATACGACCTACCTGTTCTTGCTCAATGATCAGATTCTCAAGCAGAATCAAGGTAGCTTCCATTGGGGTCAACCCAACCATAGACAAAGTGGGTCGTAATTTATGGATCAGTGGATGGACCTCTTCCCAACACTGAGCTTGAATCTGTTGATCAATAACCGCAAACTCAGGCAATACCGAATCGACAAACGTCTCAAACATACAGGCCGCATATTCCCTGTCGCCACCATACAATTCGGCAAGTAATTGCATATCCAGCAATTGATAGCGCTTTGAGGGATCAACCGAGCCCATTTCTGCTACCCGCAGATCTCTGGTTACATTGGTCATTTTTATTGTATCAGGTTGGCGAACAGGTAGTTTATAAAACTGGATTTAAGTATGCAAGTTAAGTATTTTTCTAAATCATAAGTTTTATTTATTACCCGAAAAGTAAAATAAAAGTCAGGCACAGTGCATACACTTATAGTCAATCTACTAGGGTCTTTATTTTCAAAATACAGCTACAGCACTCCCCCAATGGTCTATTCCAACCAGCCGAACGGCTTACTATTAAAAATAAACCAATAGTTACTTAAAAACCCGAAATTCTTACCATTTATCGAATAGATGTAACTACACGATTCTTTATCCAACAATTTTGAAGCACCAAACTACTGAAACCAACTTCTACCCAAATCAACCATGGCCAGTTTTCTAACCGATGAAGCGCTCATTAAACAGTACTTACCTGAGCAGCCTAATCAATGCTTCGAAACTTTATATAATCGATATGTCAATAAAGTGTATAGACACTGTCTGTCGATGACTAAAGACGAAGAAAGTGCTCATGACTACACCCATGACATATTTATTAAGATGTTTAAAAAGCTGGATACGTTCCACGAGCGTTCTAGTTTTTCAACCTGGCTCTATTCAATTGCCTATAACTACTGCTCGGATCAATTGCGATTAGCCAAGCGATTAAACTTCTCTCCACTCGACGACGAGTACGATACGCCTTCCAGCGAATCGTATGAAGCGCAGGCTAAGGAACAATCGTTGCAGTTGCTTAATCAGGTAATGGAGCAATTGCCCGAAAAAGAGCAGAAAATCCTGAAGCTAAAATATGAGCAGGGGTTACGGATCGACGAGATAGCTCAGCTATACAATATCAGCGAAAGTTCCGTTAAAATGCGACTCAAGCGTAGTCGGGAAAAAGTCCATCAACTTTGTGCTTACTACCACTCCTTATAAGTTCAGGTTATTCAGCAACGAACTGATTCCCTCTATATCCAGAATATAATCGACCTGCGTGTTAAGAATGGCCTGTTGGGGCATCATGGCCGCCTGGGCGGTTTCGGGCAGTTGGGTCACCAGCAAACCGCCCTTTCGTTTGATTGCTTTCAGGCCAGCAGTCCCATCTGCATTCGCTCCCGACAACAGAACGCCTATCAGCGAAGGCCCAAATACATCGGCGGCTGACTCAAACGTGACATCGATCGATGGCCGACTGTAATTTACTTTTTCGGAATCATCGAGAGCAAACGTTCGATCACGTTCAATCAGTACGTGGTAATCGGCGGGAGCCAGATAGATGATTCCAGGCTTGATTGGCTCTTTATCCTCTACTTCCCGAACGGGAATAATCGTTTTTAGTGAGAGCAGGTGCGCCAGTGTTGAATCGGCAGTATTACGGCGATGCAAGACAATAATAAATACATACGTCAACGGGGTCGATAAGGCCGGCAGCACCTGCAATAACACATCAATACTGCCCGTCGATCCACCAATGACAACCGCTTTTTTAGCTGTGGTTATGCTATTTTCCGCCATATTTTTTCCCCATTCAACGGTCTGTATTTAGCCTCCAGCGTGGAGAAACGGAGCGTTTCCTTTGCGCCTAGTGCCAAGTAACTGAGCAGCCCCAAACTTTCATCGAACAAGGAAAGCACACGCTGCTGGAGGGCCTTGTCGAAGTAGATCAACACATTTCGGCAAAGAATCAGATCGAATTCATTGAACGACCGATCCGAAACCAGATTATGCGTCGAAAAAACCATACGCTCGGCCAGTTCATCCAGAAACTTAGCGTAGCCATACTGTGCGGTATAATACATCGAAAAATCAGCGACTCCACCCGATAACACATAATTTTCGGAATACTGCTTCATCTGCGATAAAGCAACAATTCCCTTCCGCGCCGACGCCAGTACATCTGGATTAAGGTCTGTAGCGTATAGTAGGGATTTATGCAGCAGTCCGGCCTCTTTGAGCAGAATGGCCATCGAAAAAACCTCTTCGCCCGTTGAACAGCCTGCATGCCAGATACGAATAAACGGTTTTGCAGCCAGCGTCGGTAGTACGTCGGTTCGGAGTGCTTTATAGAAAAACGGGTCCCGAAACATTTCGGTCACGTTTACGGTCAGTTCTTCCACAAACCGTTTTATATACTCGGTATCAGTCCGTATGCGATACCGCAGTTCAGCAAAACTGGGAAACTTATCAAGCGACCAAACCCGATTGATCCGTCGTTTCAGCGAAGCTCTGGCGTAATGGGTAAAATCATACCCGTAGCGTTCGAACAGATCCGTCAGCAGCAGGTCCATTTGCTCATCCTCAATCATAACCATTCCCTGGTTCTATTTTCCTGAGCCCCGGCGGCATCTAGTTTAATATTCTTAACAATCGATCAACATCGATGGGTTTGGCAATGTAATCCGAAGCGCCTGCCCGAAGGCATTTTTCCCGGTCACCGATCATTGCCTGGGCTGTCACCGCTATAATGGGCGTATTTTTCCGCTGATCGATGGCTTTTATGCGGGGAATGGCCTCATAACCGTCCATTTCGGGCATCATCATATCGATCAGAACGGCATCGATTACCTCATCCGTTTGCAGAATAACTAATGCGTCCAGCGCACTGGAACAGGAAAGACAGTCGAACGATTTGGCCCGAAGCGTAGCAGTCAGCGCAAAAATATTCCGCGAATCATCGTCTATAATCAGGACTCGTTTTTTAGCCATGGGACAAACTGGTTGAGGGTTTACTACTCTCTGATTTCGGTTCCGCTGCCTGCAAAGCCGAAGAGAGCATAGGCAGAATACAGTTATGAACGCTCATAAAGCCACACCCGTAATAAGGACACTAGTTGATCAACATCTACTGGTTTTGTAATATAGTCGGAGGCTCCAGCCCGAATGCATTTTTCCCGATCACCGATCATAGCCTTAGCCGTTACAGCAATCACAGGCAGGTTGCGCCACTGGTAATGTTCCCGAATTTTTTGGGCCGTCTCGTAGCCGTCCATGTGGGGCATCATCATATCCAGCAATACCACATCAATAGCCGGATTCTCCTCCAGTTTCTGCAAGGCTTCTTTCCCATCCAACGCTGCCACTACCGACATATTGAACTGCTCAAGGGCTTTCGACAGCGAGAAGATATTGCGTACGTCATCGTCCACGACCAGCACCGTTTTTTCGTTCAATACCTGGCCCAACGCGCCCAATTTCTTCGTTTTACCTTTGTTATTACTCTGCTTGGCTTCTTCCATCAGGTGCAGAAACAAGGATACTTCATCGAGCATACGCTGGTACGAATGGGCTGTTTTGACCACGATCGAGTCGGCATACTTCTTAATCTTCAGTTCTTCGGCCATCGACAGGCTCTTGCCGGTGAAAATGATGATCGGCAGTTTTTCCAGTCCTGGGGTTTTCTTGGCTTCTTCCAGCGTTTCGTAGGCTTTATGATCCGGAATTCCCATGTCCAGAATGACACAGTCGATCTCATTCTGTTTTAAGGCATCGATACCGTCTTTTACAGTGCTTTTCAACTCCGAATTGATATTGAACGTTTCCAGAAAGTACGCCAGCGCTTTGGCATGTTTCGGGTTATCTTCAATGATCAGTACTTTTTTCGAGTCGCGACTGAGCACATATTCGATCTTTTTAAACACCTCCTGCATCTGCTCGAAGGCCATAGGCTTATCGACAAAATCGACGGCTCCTTTCATCAGGCTTTCGTTCTTGAGCCGATGCGACGACATAATATGCACGGGTATAGGTCGGGTTTTCGGGTCGGCTTTCAGGGCATCCATCACCTGCCAGCCACTCATGATGGGTAGCTCAATATCGAGCAGAATGCCCACAGGTTTATAGATGCCTGCCAGCTTAAGTCCTTCATCGCCCCGAACAGCCACGACCCCTTTGTACCCTTTCTTTCGAGAATATTCCAGCAGCGACTTGGCAAAATTCGCATCGTCTTCTACGATCAGGATAATTTTATCCTGATCGGTAATGTTGTCCCGATCATCAGGAATCGCTTCCGGGATTACCGAACTAATGTATTTTACTTCAGGGGTTGGGGGCGTCGCCGGAGCCAAAGGCGCTGGTTCGACCGGCGCAGGAACAGGTTCGGGAATCGATGTCTGTTCATCCTTATGGATCGGTAAACTAACCGTAAACTCACTGCCCTCGTTCACCTGACTTACCAAGGTAATTTCACCCCCTAGCAGTTTGACCAGTTCGCGACTGATCGACAGCCCCAGACCCGTTCCACCATACTTGCGCTTTGTTGAGCCGTCGGCCTGCTGGAATGCTTCAAAAATGAGCGGTTGCTTTTCGGCCGGAATACCGATACCCGTATCGTTTACGACAAACAGGAGCCGGTTTGCATTGCCTGGTTGCCGATTGATCGTTAGGCTCACACGACCCGAAGCCGTAAATTTGAGGGCGTTCGATAGCAGGTTTTTCAGAATCTGACCCAATCTCATCCGGTCGGTCGTGATCTGAGCCGGACAATCGGGGGCCAAACGAATCGAAAAATCCAGCCCTTTTTCTTTCGCCAACAAGGCAAACAGCGACTGGAGTTCATCGGTAAGCTCGTTAATGGGCACTTCCTGATAATCGAGCTTCATCTGCCCAGCTTCAATCTTCGATAAGTCCAGAATTTCGTCGATCAGCCCCAGCAGTCCATTCCCCGACGATTGGATGACTTTAGCATATTCGATCTGCTCAGCGGTAAGCGTCTCTTCATGATTTTCGGCCAGCAATCGGCTCAATAGTAATATGGAATTGAGCGGAGTCCGCAATTCGTGCGACATATTCGCCAGGAATTCCGACTTGTAGCGGGTCGTCAGTTCCAGTTCGTCGGCCTTCCGTTGAATCTCGTCATTTTTTTCTTCCAGCAATAAGCCACGCTCTTCCAGCTCGGTGTTGGTCTGCTGCAATTCTTCCTGCTGAACCCGAAGCTCCTCTTCCGAAGCCTGTAACCGTTGCGCCTGAGCCTCCAGCTCGGCATTCAGATTTTCAAGTTCCGAATGTTGAGACTGTAATTCTTCGGACTGCGCCTGTGTTTCTTCAAGGAAAGCCTGAAGTTTCATATAATCAAGTGCGGCATTGACACCAATCGCGATCGACTCCTGATTCATTTCCAGAAATTCGATATCCAGCGGTCTGGGAGCCCGAAAAAAGCCCAACTCAATAGCCCCGACACAGGTGTCGGCAAACAGGAGCGGAACAATAACCAGCGACGTGGGCCTGCTTTCGCCTACCGACGAGCTTACTCGGCTGTAATCTGCGGGTAAATCGTGTACAACAAGGGTTTTCTTCGCCTGAATAGCCTGCCCTACTAGTCCATTTCCCGACCTGACGGTTCTGGGTGCCCCCTGCGCGGCATAGCTCCCCGACAACGTATATTGGCGATCATTTTCGGTCAGATAAACGGTTCCAACTGGTGCATTCAGGTATTCGGCAAGGGTGTTAATCAGGTTCGAACTTAACTTTGACAGATCACGCTGACCACGAATAGCGTCACTTATTCGTACGGAACCCGTCTGTAGCCAGGTACGATTCTGCAAATCCGTAAATGTTCGTTCCAATGCACTGGCCATCAGGTTGAGTGCGCTACCGATACGGCCCAGGTCATCATCTTTCGTATCGTCGCTCCGTACGGCATAATCCCCTTCAGCAATATCGTGGGTGATGTCTTCCAGAACAGCTATTCGCTGGTTGGTTTCGATGTACTTTTCCTCGGCTTTTTTCTGGTGGGCAATCCGATCGTCGAGATCCTGTTTAATGCGCACGTAGGTGAAACTGGTGATCAGCATCGAAATAATGGCAGCAATCACCAGCAGAAATGGCGTATAAGTAATGTATATGTCCTGCTGCTCAATTCGGCGCTTCAGTATACTCTGCTCCTGACTTTTTATGGTGTTGATGGTGGCCCGGAGGGTGTCCATAATCTGTTTCCCCCGAATCATTTCCCGATGGCGGTTGATGGTATCCGTGGCAAACGCCTTGTGCTGACGAACCAGATTGATCACCCGCTGCATCTGAACAAACTTAGCCTCGTACAACCGTTTAACTTCCGCCAGATTTTTCTGCTGTGGCGAATTATCACCGGTTAGCTCCTCGACCCGGCCTAAGCTCCTCGACACTTTTTCATAACTACCATTGTATGGTTGGAGAAAGAGCGGATCAAGCGTAATGAGGTAACCACGTTGTGCCGTTTCAGCATCTTTCATGAACGAAATGATGTTCTCCGATTCAATGAGCACCTCATTGGTATGATTCACCAGTTTTGAATTTTCGATCAGTTGCTGAATGCTGTAAAACGATGCGATCAGGCTGATCAGAAGCAACAGCGTCGAAAACGAAAAGACAATCTGCAACTGTCGAACGACCGAATTTGAAGTTGAGTAACGCGGCATAAGAGAGGAAAGCTATTTAGGATATGTAGGATGTAGGATATAGGATATATGATGTAGGATGTATGCTTGTAGAAACCTTAACTTTAACTACCATACATCATATATCCTACATCATATATCATACATCATACTTGCTTTATGGGTAGGATCAGGATAAAACTGGCACCCTCATCGACTCGGCTACGGGCTGAAATCAGACCATGATGTTTATCTATATTCTTTTTTGCGATGGCCAGTCCAATGCCGGTTCCTTCAAAGGCGGTTCGATTGTGTAGTCGCTGAAAAATAATGAAGATGCGTTTCAGGAATCTCTCATCAAACCCAATGCCATTATCGGTAAACGTAATTCGGCAAAAGGGTCCCTCGGGCGATGGGTCTGCGTCGATATCTTTTGTTGCCACCCGCTCTGACCGAATATGAATGATGGGTGGCTGGTCGGGTTTTGTAAACTTGAGCGCATTACTCAGTAAATTTTGAAAAACCTGCCGGAGCCGCATCGGAATCGCATCCAGCACAGGCAGGGGATCAATGAAAATTGTGGCACCTTTCCGATTGATCTGGTCATCAAAGTCAAGCAAAAGCTCCTGAATCAACCCATTCAGATCGGTCGACTGAAACGGTTCCGGTTCCGAAAGCTGGGAATACGTAAGCAGGTCTTTAATCAATTCAGCCATCCGGGCCGACGATCGAATCGACCGATCCAGGTACAGCACGGCTTCGGGGTTATCTTTCAGGAACCGCTCCCGGATAGTGTCGTTCAGTAACTGAATTTTTCGTAATGGCTCTTTCAGGTCATGCGAAACTACCCAGGTAAACTGTTGTAGTTCATGATTGGTCTGCTCCAGTTCGGTATTTTTCAGTAGCAGTTCACTCGTTCGCAGATTGACCTGTTGTTCCAGCAATTCGGCGGTCTGTTTCTGTGGATGAATATCGGTAAACGTGCCAATCCAACGAACCCGGCCGCCATCACGCACAATGGGAATAATACGTAAAAGATGGTAGCGATAGGATTCCATTCCTAGTTCCTGCAACCGGACTTCACGTGTAAATTCTTCCCCCTGCTCCAATGCCTGATGCCAGTCATTACAAACGCTTGCGTCGTCGGGATGCATCGTTGGGAAGGTATTTGCATCAGCCGAATAGCGAAACCAGTGCTCGTTTACATATTCTATAATGCCATCGGGTTTAATCGTAAACGCCATCTGGGGCAAGGAAGCCAGTACAGCCTGTAACTCCTGCATACGCTTGGCAAGCTCTTCCTGCGCCTGCTTACGTACATTAACTTCTTTGCGAAGCGAATCCTGAGCAGCCCGTAATTCGTGCTGTTGCTGATAGAGTTTATCCAGCGTTTTCACTTTCAGAACCAGAATATCTGGATCTACGGGCTTAGTGAGGTAGTCTATTCCCCCCGATGTATAGCCTTTGGTGATAAATCGCTTTTCGGTATTGACTGCCGAAAGAAAGATAATAGACGAATCGCGTGCTTTACTAAAGCCAGAGATAGCATTAGCCACCTCAAAGCCATCCATACCGGGCATCTGCACATCCAGAATGATGACGGAGTAGTCGGTTTTCAGTATCTTTTTAAGGGCTTCTTCACCCGATTCGGCGGTGTCGACCGAAAAACGATGCAGTTCCAGAATTTTTTTCAGGGGAATTATATTCTCTGGCCTGTCATCAACGATAAGAATCATGAAAGTTTACTGGTTAAAACGCTGAGGCTAAGCAACATTCAAAACAAGTATATACACTAGATTTAAAATATTACAAACCCACCCTACCCAATGATTGTTTCGAAAATTGTCGGTGAAGATAGAACAGGGAAGGCCGTGCTTCCAAATTCATTTAGCGTATGCCCCCAAAGTGAACGATCATCCGTAAACGAGCACCCTATTAGTAGTCAGACCCTTACAAATCGGTTAATTACAACTTCTCTTCAGCAACCACTCCCTCACTAGTAAGAGCTGAGGCTAACCTTGCTCTGACAAACTGGTTTTACCACAGAATTCATCCCTCCCATCATCACAGGTAGTCTCTAGTACATGGAAACCAAACATCCGAACACGAGTTTTTCGGCCAGCCGTCCCGAAACGGCAGTTGGCTCCGAAGAAGAAAATCTACTTCCCCGTGCGGTTCTTCGGCCTAATAATTACGTACTGCTCGATGGAGACTGGCAGTTTGCGCTGGACCCCGAGGATCGTGGCCTAGTCGACCAATGGTATGTGGGGCATCATTTCGACGGAATAGCGCACTGGCCCGGTTCAATTGAAGATCATTTGGCGCAGGCCAAAGGCTTAAGTCTTCCGGCCTCCTGGAATGATAAGGTCATAGCCTGGTATGAACGTGAATTCACGTTGCCTACCCGAACCGAGCCCCATTCCCGCTCCATGATTCAATTGACGTTTGGTGCCTGTGGGTATGAAACCCGAGTGTGGCTTAACGGCTTTTTATTACGCACCATCGAAAATGAAGACATACACTTTGGCGAGTATACGTCTTTTTCTTACGAATTGCCGGAAGAACACCTTCGCACAAACAACCGCCTGACGGTTCGGATTGCCGATACGCTGGATGCCGAAATTCCACGGGGTAAACAGGAGTCGCATGTGTATAAGCGCGGGGGAATCTGGTATCAAACCTACACGGGTGCCGTACGTAGTATCTGGCTGGAAACCGTCGAACGGAATCGCTTGCGCTCACGAGTTGGTGTAGTGAGTGAAGTAGAAGATCGGCTGGTCCGATTCAGTATTACCACCCGCATTCATGATCCGGGCGATTATCGGGTACGCCTGGCCGTTTACGACCTGCAAGCCACCGAGCCAATGGCCAGCGCCGAATTTCCTTTGCGGCTCGAAGCTGGTCAGAAACAACAACGGCTGGTACTGGATATAGAAGGTGCCGAGTTATGGTCACCCGCTTCTCCCCGACGTTATAAATTGATTGCCCAACTGATTGACTCCGACGGCTATGTTGCTCAGATTGAAAGCCTGTTTGGTCTCCGCAAGATTGAGGCCCGAGGCCGAAAGATTTACTTAAACAACGAATCGATTTACCTGGATGGAATTCTGTACCAACCCGGCACAGCCACCTACGAGGAGATGAAGCAGCATATGCTGGCCATGAAAGAACTGGGTTGTAATCTGGTCCGGGTGCACATTGCCGGAGTTGACCCGCGCATTTATAACCTGGCCGACAAACTGGGGCTTTTACTGTGGGTGGAAGTCCCCAGTCCACATAGTTCAACGGCTCGAAGCCGCCAGAACCACCGGGCCGAACTGCTCCGCATGGTGTCACTTATCAGTTCACATCCGTCGGTGGTGATCTGGAGTCTTTACAATGAGGATTGGGGGGCTCAGGATATAGCCAGCAATGCCGAAACCCGGCAATACATCATGGACATGTACCATTACATGAAGCTGGCTTATCCACAATACCTTATCGTCGATAATGATGGCTGGCATCATATTTCGTTTGAAGGCCGACTAAAGTCGGACCTGTTGACGGCGCACCTGTATACACCCGACCTGACGGACTGGCGGACTCTGCTTGATCGGCTCAGTGCCGGTGAACTTACCGGGGTGGCCGCCTTTCCACTGGTGGTTGGCGACCCGTTTTTTTACCGTCGACAGGTGCCCTTACTGGTGAGTGAATGGGGTGGCTTCGGCTTTGTGAACTACGGTGGCCCGGCTACCTCCAGCGATCGGGCAGAGACCATCCGGCTCTTTAAGCAGGCCTTACAACAGTATCCGATCGCAGGCGATATTTATACCCAGGCCACCAATATCGAGGAGGAACAGAATGGATTGATGGATGTAAAAACAGGCGATTTATGGGTACCCCCTGGCCTGCTCCGGTCAGCCCCTAAGCCGGAGTCGGAGTAAGCTCCCGCGGGTTAAATGGGCATAGTAAATCGCTGACAAACACTCGTAGCAGCAGCTTACCGAACGCTTGTATAAATCCTCCCTTTGCTCCCTACCCAAATGGCGTGATTTGGGTTGACCGTTAGCTGTTCTAGCCACCGAAACAGCTTTCCCGTCCCCAGGCATCACCATAATTTGGATCAGATCGGTTGATACGAAATTTGACGACTAGCTCCACGCTATATGAATCAACTCAGTTCAGCCGTTTCCAGTTCTTCCTGTTTAATCGTCGAATAGGGAACGGCGCTCAACCGATGACGTACGAGCAATAAACGCCGTCGGGATATGGGGAGTCGGGTCTGATTGCTCATGATCAGATACGAGGGTAACCGCTGGTTAGTTTCCTTCTTTAAAGAACACCCGCTTGACCCGCTCGCTAATCCCTGTCAGGATTTCGTAGGGAATCGTTTCGATAGACCGGGCAAGGTCGGTAATAGGGAGTTCAACACCAAAGATCGTGACCTCATCGCCTTCGTTTGCCTGCGCCTTCGTTACGTCGATCATGGTCATATCCATACACACATTGCCAACCGTTGGGCAGCGGGTGCCGTTCACCCACACTTCTCCCCTTCCATTGCCCAGCCGTCGGTCAAATCCGTCGGCATAACCAATGGCAATAGTGGCAATCCGGGCATCGTGATCCAGTACGCCACGTCGGCTATACCCGATTGACTCGCCCGCCCGCACGGTTTTGATCTGACTAATTACCGACCGCAACGTTCCCACGGTCTGCAAGGCCGATTGATCGATACCACTTGCTTCAACCCCGTACAGGCCAATGCCCAGCCGTATCATATCCAGCCGATAATCGGGGAAGCGAACAATGCCTGCTGAATTGAGCAGATGGCGGGTCGGTCGATAGCCCAATTCGGCTTCCAGGGCGTTGGTACAGCGCAAAAAGGTTTCGTATTGCTGCTTTGAAAACGAATTGAACTGGGCATCGTCCGACCCTACTAAATGACTGAATACGGTGGCCACCCGCATGGCCGGATGTTGCCGAATATACTGGGCAACGATGGGTATCTCCTCCTCCAGAAACCCAAGTCGGTGCATTCCTGTGTCGATTTTCAGGTGCAGGGAGCCGGGAGCCAGGCGCCGGGCGGGGACAGTTTTAGACAGTATTTCATGTTCTTGGCTCCTGGTTTCCGGTTCCACGCTCCTGCCTACAAAAGCGCCCCACTCCCGCAACAGACGCATACTGTAGATTTCGGGTTCAAGCTGGTATTCGAGCAAAGTTGAAAAGGTTTCGGGAGCCGGATTCATGACCATTATGGGTAGATGTACGCCATGTTGCCGGAGTGTTACGCCTTCATCGGCATAGGCTACGCCGAGGTAATCGACCCGGTGAAACTGAAGCAGTTGGGCCACTTCTGCACTACCGCTACCATACGCAAACGCCTTTACCATAACCATAATTTTCGTATCGGCCCCTACCTTTTCCCGATAATAATTCAGGTTATGCGTTAAGGCATCCAGATTTATTTGAAGCACAGTTCCATGTACTTTCCGCTCCAGCCGGGCTACGATTCGTTCGAACGAGAACGGTCTGGCTCCTTTTACCAATACAGTGCTGTCGCGCAGGTTATAAAAGGGAAACTGATTCAGAAATGCTTCCGTATCTGGGTAAAACAGGCTATTATCGGAAAAAAAGTGTGCGTTTCGGCTCACCACAGGACCAATACCAACAAATTGAGCGATATCGTGAATCTGCATCAGATTCCCAACCAGTGCATAGAGTTCATCCTCTGGTTGGCCCGACTGCAATACATCCGACAAAATAACCACCCGGCGATCACGTGGATTTTGCTGATTCAGAAAACGAAGGGCCAGTTTTAGCCCGGCTACGTCATTGTTGTATGAGTCGTCGATCAGGATGCTGTTGTTGATGCCCTCTTTCTGCTCCAGACGCATCGACACGGGCCGGAGTCGATTTAGACGGCTTTGTAGTTCATCGGTCGACCAGGGCCGCAACACTAGCATCGTAACCAGACAATGAATCAGGTTTTCGACCGAAGCCGGATCAGTAAACGGTAATTTCAGCGGATAGGTCTGTCCATCTTTTGTCAACCGTAACTGATCCCCCTGAACAGCTACCTGGCAGATCGCTTTACGCCCCGTCAACGACCAGGTAATCAGCCGCATATCTGGATTAACAGCCTTGAGAAGCAGGTTTATCTCCTCGTCAATTTCCGTATAATCAGTCGAATAGATCAGGGTATCGGCATGGATAAACAGCCGAAGTTTCTCGGCTATTTTCTGTTTCCGGGTTCGGAACCCTTCATCATGTGCCGTTCCGACATTGGTAAAGATGCCAATCGTTGGGTGGATAATGGCTTCCAGCGCCTTCATTTCGTGCGCTTTGGAAATCCCCGCTTCAAAAATACCGATGGTATGATTGTCGGCCAATTCATGCACCGACAGGGGTACACCCAGCTGGGAGTTATAACTCTTGGGACTTTTGGCAACGACAAACCCCCGATTCGATGCACTACCTTCCAGCAATTGAGCCAGCCACTCTTTCACGATGGTTTTGCCGTTGCTGCCCGTTATGCCGATAATGGGTATATGAAACTGCCGTCGATGTTCGGCTGCCAGCGTTTGTATTGTTTGCAGACTGCTATCCACCTCCACAAACGTTGCATCAGTGTACGCGAGCCATTCGGCCCGGCGCTCCGGTGTCAATGCCGACCGCTCGACGACAAACTGACGAATACCCTTCCGGTACAACTCACCGATGTAATCATGCCCGTTGTGATGTTCGCCCTGGATCGCAAAAAACACAGCATCTTCAGTGTTGCCCGTCACCTGCCGCGAATCGGTCAGCCACTGTTTATTGGTTAATTGAAATAACTTCGTTTTCATACTTTTTACTACTTCTCCATCATCCGGCCGAGCCAAATCAGCCTATGCATTTCAACAAAAGACGACCGAATGACGATCAATGAACTCAAAATAACTAGTACCTACATCCAGCCTCGGCGTCGGAAATAGACGATCATACCTACTGTTACAGCTCCCATTACCCCCCACACCACAAAATAGCCATTCTTCGTGTGTAGCTCAGGTATGTTGTCAAAATTCATCCCATACACGCCTACAATGAACGTCAGGGGCATAAAAATCGCTGAAAAAATAGTCAGTGTTTTCATGACTGAGTTCATGCGATTACTGACGATGGAGTAATACACATCCATCATGCCCGAAATCAGTTCGCGGTACGAATCCAGGGTTTCAATGACCTGGTTCATGTGGTCGGCCAGGTCGCGCAGATAGGGTAATGTATTATGCTGAATCAGGTCTGACTCTTCCCGCAGCAAGGTATTGACAATATCCCGTACGGGGTAGATGGTCCGCCGAATAACCGAAAGTTCGCGTTTGAGCGTGTACAGAAAAGCCAATGTTTGCTGCGTAACCCGCTCCTGCACAAGCTGTTCCTCCAGTTCGTCCATTTTTTCCCCAATCCGTTCGGTAATCAGAAAATAATGGTCAACGATTACGTCCATCAGTGCATAGAGCAGGTAATCGGCCCCGTTACGACGGGTTTTGCCAGACGAGGCTTTGATCCGGTTGATGACCGGTTCAAAAATGTCTTTGGTTCGTTCTTCCTGAAACGAAATCAGGTAATTTTTGCCCAGCACCAGACTCACATGTTCGACATCGATTTCCTGCTTTTGCCGACTATGGTGCAGCATCTTAATCGTCACAAATACAACCGGGCTGACTGGACTATTCAGTTTTACTCCATCGCTGGTTTGCTTGTCACCATTGCCATCGCCGTTCGCAGACTGTGCATCGTAGGTATCGATTTTAGGTTTCTGATCGGTGTTCAGTACATCTTCAAGCAACAAGGGATGCAAATGATACTGATGCCCCAACGCGGCCACGACCTTAGGCTCATGAATGCCGTCAACATCGATCCAGTTTACATAAGGCGTTGACAAACCCGGCAGTCGACAGGCGCTTAGCTTGCTGCGTTCATCGATCTGATAGTCAGTAGCATTGTATTCGATCCGCTTAATTTTGGTCGCGTGTTCAATGTCAACGCCCACATAGGTAAGCGTTCCCGGTGATGTGCCCAGCAGTTTCTCCGCTGAGCGGTTGCGTCGACGTTTCGACATAGATTATTCAGACAGCCACCCCAACGGTCAGCTTTATTTTGGTGTCAAAGATAAACCAACTACTCGCTGCGTTGTCAACTGTTCAAAAAATCGTATCTTACCTGTATGTTCCGCCTGGTTCTACTCCTCTTTTTAGGCCCTTTGCTCTTCTTCGCTTGTAGCAGCGGGCAAACGGCCTTACGCCACGGTCATTACGATCTGGCCGTGAAACGAGCCTCGTATCGGCTTCAACAAGGCTCCGGCCTGACGAAACGAGGTCATCGACTGGCCGCTGATGTGATCAAACAGGCGTTTGTTCGGGCGTATGAAGCGCATCAGTCTGCCATCAGGAAGCTGTCGACGACGGGCGATACCGATTCGTTCCGCTGGGAAAAGGTCTTCCGGGAATATGAGCAACTTCAGTCCCTGACCGACAATGCCCGTCGTGCCTATGATTCATCCTGTACGACCTGTGCCGACTGGCTGGCCTCCTATCCCGCTTCGTATCAGGACCGCCAGCAGGATACGCGCCAACTAGCAGCCGCCGACCGCTATGACGTAGCCGAACAGGCGTTTGCTTACCGGGAAGAGAATCGATTAGCCGCTAAAGATGCGTACCAGAATTACCTGAAAGCCATCGACTGGGTGCCTGACTATCGCCAGGCAAAGGCCAAAGCAGCCGAAGCCTTCGAGTTTGCAATTCTTCGGGTTGTTGTTGAACCACTAGGCCCCACGCGCGAACTGGATCGATCGGACAATCAGGAATTACAGTCCTTAATCTTGCGAAAGATTCGCCAGAACACGAGGCCGTCGACCTTCGTGCGACTGTATCCAATAGAAGGAACGAGCGGAGAACCCATTTTGGGCGATGGTTTCCCAATCCATCAGGCGGTGCAGATGCAGGTAACCGATTATATGCCGTATCGCGAAGCCGTCACCTCATCGTCGGCCACCGTGTATAGCAACCAGTTGTATAAAGTGGGCGAGAAAAAAATCAACGACTCGACCAAAGTTGACATCATGCAGAAAGTCAGCGGAACGTTAACAACCTACCTACGAACGATTACCGCTGGCCTTACACTACAGATGCGTGTCATCGATACGCAGACGGGAAAGGTGATCTGGGATGACCCCATAAGTGAAAGCCAGAGCTGGCAAACGGAATGGCAGACGTTTACGGGCGACAATCGGGCACTGAATGGAGAGTCGTTGAAATCGGCGAGCCTCTTATCCCCTTCCCGATGGCAACTCTACAGCAACATGCGCGACGAGTTGGTCGACGATGTTGTCCGCCGATTACGCACTCATTACCAGCGAGACTGATTGCGCTACCCGGTCTCATCATTCTTCTTTTGTCAGCGTAGCGGTCTGGTTACGAATGTGGTTCAGCGTATAATCCAGAATCCGGTCTCTCTGCTGTAGTATATCCTCGATCGTAGGTTCTACCAGGTGATCGGGAATTATCCCGCGATCGGTGTATGGATAGCCCGAAACGTTAGCCATATTGAAGCCAAACATACCGATGCCCAGATCAATTTTTGAATTCGGCAACTGCGTAATGGCGAATATCCCACTGCTGTTTACTTTATACCCTCCCCCGCTCTCCTGCCCAATAAATACAGCCCGTTTGTCGGCATGGATTCGGGCCGACAGTTCAGTGGTGACGGAAAAACTGTTTCCATTGAGCAGAACATACAGTTTTCCAGCGTAGGCATCCGCTTTGGGTTTGGTTGTTCGTAATCCCCGATGGTGGGTAAATACGTAGCCATCACTTCGTTTCTTAACCACAATGAATCTGGCCATCCGGTAGAGTTTCGAGGACCAGGCCGGAAATGAGAATCGTTTCTTCTGGCGGACACGGATATGATCGTAGTACCGAAACGGCTGACTGGCCAGATAACTATACAGTTCGACACCCCACGACTCCTCTCCGCCTTCGTTGTTGCGCAGGTCGAGCACCAGATGCTGCACACCCTGCCGCTTGATTTCGTGAAACGACTCGCTCAAAAACTGCCGGAAGTTCTGCTCGTTTTTTTCACTCCAGAATCGTTCGATGGTCATTACGGCCGTCCGTTCGCCAGAAAATGTCAGGCGAAAGGGTTTCTGAGTCTTGTCTTTGTGTTGCTCGGCATACGTCTTTATGGTTTGTTCAGTAACAGGAGCCAGGGTGACGGTTTTCGTTTGTGTGCCTGACTGATAAGCGACCTCAAACCTGTCGGGCGCACCAATAAACGTGGCATAATAGCCTGAGAAATAATGATTCAGATCTTCCAGCTTACCGCCTATCCGGTCGCCGTCGGCAAACGTCATGTTTGGTAAAAGCGCTTGAATAATAGTCGCCATTGACTTTCCATTGATCGAAATTACTTCCGCTCCGCCCGGAACCGACTCTGTGCTGTAATTTCCCACGACCCAGGCTTTATCCCCCAGAAAATAGAGTCTGAGGGGAAACAACTTATCCGTTGCAAACGGATAATGTTCATCCCGGCCCGACACAATCCATTTGATGTGTCCATCGCGCAGCGCGACCAGCAACGGAACCATCGTCACATAAAAAGCCTGCTGCGTCATGGGCCTGTTCAGTTGAGCAGCAGTGACTGCAAATAGGGAGTCGAAACGAGGCTTTGGCGTATAGCGATACATTTCGGGATGCGCTTCGGCCAGGGCTGTACGAAAACGGGCAAAATCCGTCTGGAGCTGTTCGGGGCTAAGTAATTGCGCCAGCACAGGTAGACGGAACAGGACGATGAATAGGCTGACAGGCAGGATTCGGTTCATGAGTAGTTGTGTTTAATAATGGCACAAAACTGGCCGAAAACCGTCTCTCCAAAAAGGGGGCCACTACCGAAAAGCTTATTTTGCAGACCGAATCGTCGGTTTCATTCCCCCAACCACCGCTTCAATTCTCCGGCCTTATCCCGACTAACCACAACCTCGTCTTCGTAGGCTGGCACCAGGCTAACCTTAAGCTTTCCATTGAAATACAGATGTACTTTATCAACCGCGTCAAGGGCGGCTATTACTTGCCGATTGAGCCTGAAAAAATGCTGCGGATCGAGCATTTGGGCTAGTTCGTCGATAGTATAATCAACGAGCCATTCATGGTTGTCGCGGGTTTTCAGAAACGATAGTTTATTCCGGCTGAAAACGTAGGCGATCTCATTGACACGGACAGAAAACAGCCGCTGCCCCTGCTTAATCAGGAAGCGATCCCGGAAGGATACAGGCTGTGAACGGGGGACTGCATAGCCCTCTATGGCTGGCGTTTCAACTGCCTGCCTGAACTGGTGAAGCAGATTAACCAGGGACGTTTCCAACGCAGAATCACGACCCGGCTGAGCAGGTAAGCGCAACGTCTGCCGCAATCCCTGTAGCTTGGTCAGCGCCTGCCGCACATCCTCCTCTTTAATCGGTTTGAGCAGATAATCGATACTATTGAGTTTGAAGGCTTTAATGGCATATTCGTCATAAGCCGTCGTAAAAATGACCGGGCTGGTTATAGCTACCTGATTGAGTATCTCGAAACTCTGCCCGTCGGCTAGTTCAATATCCATAAAAATCAGGTCTGGCTGTGGGTTGGCACGTAACCACGCTACCGATTCATCCACACTTCCGGTTATGCCCACCACGCTCAAGGCAGCGTCAATTTCGAGCAGTAATCGCTGAAGTTTTCGGGCCGTTGGCTCTTCGTCTTCAATGATGAGTATAGTCATGGCGTGCTTCCTGAATAAGTGGAATGGTGACCTGAAAACAATCGTCGGACTGGCTGATCACCACCTCCGGTTGCCCCAACAGCCGGTATTTCGTGATTATATTGGAAAGACCTGTCCGGTTCGACGGAACCATATTCTGTTTTCTACGAACGCTGTTTCTGACAATGAGCAGGCCCTGTTCGTCGGTAAAGATCTGAATCAACAACGGTTTGGTCGGCAACGCGACGTTGTGCTTCACTGCATTTTCGACCAATAACTGCAACGTCAGAGGTGGGATCAGCAAGGTGTTGAATCGGTCTTCGATGCGCACAGTCAGTTCAACACTACGACCGAAACGCATTTGCAGCAGGTGAAAATAAGCCCGGATAAACTGAAGTTCGGTAGCCAGTGTTGTGAGTAGATGGTCGTTCGTTTGCAACACATACCGATACACCGAAGCCAGCTCTTCGATGAACCGCTCGGCCTGCTTCGGGTTTTCAACCACCAGCGATGAGAGCGTGCTGAGGCTATTAAACAGAAAATGCGGATTGATCTGGGCTTTCAACGAATCGAGCTGGCTCTGGAGGGCCTCTTTCTTCAGTTGCTCGGCTTCGTAATAGGTCACCCACCATTGCCGATACAGATAACGGGCTTCATAAATTGTTGCCAGCGGCACTACAAATAGTAACGGAATCAGGGTGTTGACCCAATAAGCCCGCTCCGACATCGGATAGCCCCAGAACTGGGTTCGGTCGTAAACATACACAAGGGCGAGTCGCTGAATGATCATGGTAACCACAAACCAGCTCACCTGTACTGCAATGCGAGGTGTTGTCTGATTCAGCCGGGGGTATCGGTCACGAGCCAGTAGAATCCCCAGTCGGGCTACTTCCCACACCAGCACACATTCGCCCAGGCTCACCCCCAACGCTAGTCCACGACTAATATGCCGGGCATCGTTGTCGGGCTGAAAAAAGATAAAGTTCGAGACGATTGAAATGAGCGGTACGCCGACCAGACGCAACCACCGATCGTTCAGTTTTTCCATCACCTGTAAATATCTTTCAACTGACTTTACGGTGAAAGAAAACGCTGCTGAACGGTTGAGAAATGCACCCAGACCGTCGTTTTTTTACGCTTCAACCAGCCCCAGGCCTTATCTTTGTCTACTGAAGTTCACGACGATTTATCCACTCCATCCGGCTATGCAACCGATCGAATCCGCCATTCTTGCCCACCTTTCTCTGGACCCCACCATGGCCCGACTGATTGCAGAGACCCCAAATCCCAAGATTTTCAATGATTATGCCGACGATGTGTATCTGGCCCTGCTGGAAAGTATTGTGTCGCAACAGATTTCGGTGAAAGCGGCCGATGCTATTTTTGCGCGGTTCCGTGCCCTATTTCCAGACAATTACCCACGGGCCGATTGGCTGCTTCAGAAAACAACGGAGGAATTACGTAGTGCCGGGTTATCGGCCCAGAAAATCAAGTACCTGCAAAGTGTTGCCGAGTTTTCACGGGTTCATTCGCTGACCCGAACCCATCTGGAGACCATGACCGACGAGGAGATTGTCCAGTATTTAGTACCGATCAACGGTGTCGGACGATGGACAGTAGAGATGCTGCTGATGTTTGTGCTGGATCGGCCCGATGTGTTTCCGATTGATGACCTGGTGATTCGGCAGCGGATGCTTCTGGCCTACCCCGAACAAACACAGGGTCTTACTGGCCGGGCTCTATACAAGGTACTGCACGAAATTGCAGACTCCTGGCGCCCCTACCGCACCACAGCGAGCCGGTATCTGTGGCGCTGGAAGCCCATTAAATAGAACACGGATTCGTAAGATGATTAAGATCTGTGCAAATCATAATCATCTTACGAATCCGTGTTCTATAAAATCTAGCTTGATTTTACTATTTCACTCGCAACGCGGTTGAATCGAACATGCCCATGAGGGAGCCTTTCAGGTGATCATCGTCCACTTTATCGAGGTTCACGTTTATATCCATTCCCTGCGCTACGAAGTAGAGGGTCAGTTTATTGGCTTCCTCTTCAATTTTGGTAATGGGGATCGCTTCGGGCCGTTTGCCGGTTGGGTCTTTTAGTTCGCCGGTCAATTTACCATCTTTTCTGATAAGTTCGGTTACCAGTTTAGCATCGCCATCGGGTGTACCGAACACCGTAATTTCCCATTTACCCGCAAAGAAATCGGTGGGTGGGGTTGCCTGCGAAAAGCCCTTCACGGAAATGAACAGAAAGAAAAGGAACAGGATTGTGCTTACTTTTTTCATCATTAAACTTGATTAGCTATGAAACGGATTTAGGATTTATTGTGCACTCGAATTAAGAACAGCTTCAACACCCATCACAACCATAAGGCTGCCCGACGCTTTCGACGGATTGACAAACACCAGATACACATCATGGGGCTTATTGTCGGCGGGAGCGGGCAGCTTGACCGGAACGCTCAATTGGTTGGGTTTGAAATCCATCTTGTCAGAAGGCTCCATCATGACCGACTCGCCAATGAGTTTGCCCGTTGGGCTATCGAGGTGTGCTTCAACCTTACCGCCGAGTGCATTGAGTTGAGGTTTCGGTGCCATGGCCATAACCCGGAATTCCGATACACCCGCCAGATCGACCTGTTTGATACCCATATATGCACCCGATTTGGAAGGAATAGCGAGGTTATTGCCTCCATACGACATTTTATTAACGTTATCATAGGTATCGAACCCGTGGGCATCCATCATGGCATTGCGCAGCATAAATGTCTGTTCAGACCGCAGCGATGGCAGTCCTTTGGCTCCCTTATCTTCATAAGATGCCCGAACGATATACACACCTTTGCCCTTGTCGCCTGCCGGGATTTTCGCCGTGTAGTTTCCTTTGGCTGGCAATGCGTTGGTAGCAGGCCCGCTCGACAGACTCAGCACATACTTGACCATTTCAGAAGCATCAGCGGCAGAGAGTTGTGGGTGCGCCGACATGGGCGTTTCACCCCACACGCCAGCCCCACCGGCAATCACTTTTTTCGTCAGTCGCTCCAGGGCCGAGTTATCGCCTTTGTACTTTTTCGCTACGTCAGCATAAGCCGGTCCAATCGACTTCTTGTTAATACTATGACAAGCCTTACAATCGCTGCCTTCGATTAGTTTTTTACCCGTCGCCAGCAAGGCCCCTGCATCGGCCGAACGATGCCCCTGCGCAATGGCTACCTTGTCGAACCCTTCGGGCAGGTAATCGATATTGACAGCTACCTGCTCAGGGTCAATCCCTTTGCCTAACGTACCATCTTCTTTGTCGCTCACCTTCACGTCGTAAGCAAAGGGTTTATTAGGCACAAAGAACGACTTATTGGCCCCTGGCATATCCAGACTCAGTACGGGAGCTTCGTTCCCGACCGTAATATCCATCGACTGCGTAGCAACTCCGCCTTTGCCATCGTTAACCGTCAGAGTAGCTTTATAGACACCAGGTTTAGCCAGTGTCAGGTTCGCATCGGGCGTATTGACTACTTTGCTGAAGCCATTTTTCGAAGCCACTTTCCAGGTATAGGTCAGTGCATCGCCATCGGCATCTTCTGTCCCTTTTGCGTTCAGTTTTAAGGCCAGTGGAGCCGATCCGCCCATTTTGTTGGCTGCCATCTGTAACTGAGGTTTGCGGTTACCCCCGTTGTATTCAATCCGAATCAGTCGGGCGTCGTCGTTAGCGCTGAACCAGCCCGAACCATATTCAAGCATATAGAGGTCACCGTTATCGGCAAATTCCATATCCATCGGATTGCTGAATTTATAGCTGGGCATAAACCGTTCCATTGCAACGTAGTTGCCATCCTTATCCATCGTGACGGCCATAATCCAGCCCCGCATCCAGTCGTAAGTAATTAGCTTCTTGTCATAATACGCTGGAAAGGCGTGGGGAGCGGCTTTGAAATCGTCACGGTAAAAAACAGGCCCGGCCATTGCATTCCGGCCACCAGCACCCACGAGCGGAAACTCAGGCGAGGCATCATACGGATACCAGATAAAGGCTTTCTGTGCGGGAGGCAACACCTTTAAGCCGGTATTATTGGGCGAGTTATTGGTTGGGGCATTCACATCCCATTTTTCACCCGACGTGTTCGTTGCGAAATCAAATTTGTTGTAGGCTTTATTGTCGCCGACGAAATGTGGCCAGCCGAAGTTACCCGCTTTCCGAGCCTGACCCACCTCATCGTGCCCGGCAGGACCCCGGTTCGGATCGGGTTTGGCAGCATCGGGGCCCACTTCACCCCAGTACAGATACCCCGTTTTCTGGTCAACCGAAATTCGGAAAGGGTTGCGGTGGCCCATGGTGTAAATTTCAGGGCGAGTTTGGGCTGTGCCTTTCGGAAACAGGTTCCCATCGGGAATGGTGTAGGTACCATTGGCTTCGGGATGAATACGGATGATTTTACCCCGCAGGTCGTTCGTATTGGCCGATGACTTCTGAGCATCCCAGGGGCCACGTCCTTCGCGCTCATCGCTGGGGCTGTATCCGTTCGATGCGTGCGGATTCGTATTATCGCCCGTCGACAGGTATAGGTTTCCGGCTTTATCCCAGGCAATCGAGCCACCCGTATGGCAACACTCTTCACGCTGGGTAGGCACATCGAGCAATACTTTCTTCGACGACATGTCCAGTTCATCCCCTTTTAGTTCAAAGCGAGCCAGTATGTTCTTTGCTTCTTCGGGAACAGAGTAATACAGGTAAATCCAGTGGTTCTGCGCGAAATTAGGGTCTTTGTTCAAGCCCAACAGACCATCTTCCCCCATCGACTCCTTCCCTTCCTTGCTGACGTATTTAATACTGACCGGAATTTTGGCGATCGTTTTCAGCTCTTTGGTTTTGGTGTTGTACAAACGTACCTCGCCTTTGCGCTGGATGAACAGAATCCGTCCGTCGCCCAGTACGCTCAGTTCCATAGGCTCATCCAATTTTTCGGCCAGAATTACTTTGGCAAAACGGTTCTCTTCCGGGCGCGCTTTGGCAAAATTCAACGGTTTCGGAGTATCGCCACCCGTTGTATACTGAATGCCCGACCAGAGGTGATTCAGGAAAAGCGGCTCCGAAAATGTTTCGTCGGTATGGCCCATCGCCGTATAGAAAGCGCGGCCACCGTCGAACTCCTGGTACCAGCTCATGGGGTGATTATCACCATTTTTACCCCCCTGGTAGGTTTTTTCGTCGATTTTAAGCACGACGTTGATTTTGGGGGAGATGTTTTTGAAGCTATAGAATTCGTCTGTCCGCTCAAACTCATCCGGCATTCCTTTAGTGGCCCAGTGGTTTTTCAGTACGACAAGGAACTTCCCTTTCTGCACATTATTAGGCATGGGGTGATCCAGAAAATACGCCCCCGCCAGACTCCCGTACCAGGGCCATTCATACTCGGTGTCGGTAGCCGCGTGAATCCCTACATAGCCGCCCCCCGCCTGAATATACCGTTCGAAAGCACTTTGCTGCTCGTTGTTGAGCACATCCCCAGTCGTATTCAGAAACACGACCGTATTGTATTTTTTCAGATTGGCTTCACTGAATTGCGACGCATCTTCTGTAAAACTGACACCGAAACCTTTTTCTCCGGCCATTTTTGCCAGGGCCTTTTTGCCCGCTTCGATAGACTGGTGCCGAAAAGCCGCCGTCTTGCTAAAGACGAGCAGGTTGAGTTTGGGCGTCTGTGCCCATAGATGGCTTGTACATACCAGCATAAACGCCTGTACAAAAACCAGCCTGGCCATGCTAACTAGCTGTTTCATAAAGTATTGAAGTTAAAATCACTGAATAATCGAACGAGTCAAAAATGACCCTGGCGCTGCTGGTTGGCCCACTGCAAGGCCGTTTCCAGAAGCTTCACAAAATTTTCGTTTTGCCAGGCAATTTCGTTGTGCCCCATTGACGTATAGAACGTACGGCCTTTGCCCGTCGGCTTGTACCAGGCCACAGGGTGGTCTTTGCCCATGCCAAAGTTTTTCGAGGTCATAAACAGCATATTCCCACTTGGGTTGATGGTTTCCCCATTAATGGTATAAATGATGTTGAAACCTTTTTTGCGGGGGTTTTCAAAAAAGACATACCATTCGTCTGTATGCGCCCATTTTTGAGGCAACTGACTGAACAGACTGTCTTTCTGCGGATCGAGGAGAACATCCGCCAGCTGAAACTGAGGGTTGAGTGGGTGATGCGAAAATTTAGCCCCCAGCAAATGCTGCTCGTACCAATCCCAATGATGGGAGTCGTCGCCCGCGCCGTGAATTCCCATTAGGCTACCGCCATTTTCCACATATTGCTCCAGGGCTCGTTTCTGCTCATCGTTAATCACTTCTCCGGTCGAGTTGTTGAAAATCACCGTACTGAACTTTGCCAGTTGCGCGGGATTAAACACGCCCCCCTCTTCCGTATCGTAGACGAACCAGTTGTTTTTTTCGGCCAATGCTTTTATGACAGGCCTGGATGCCTCTATAGACGCACCATGACGAAAGCCTGTGGTTTTTGAGAACAGTAAAATGGCGGGTTTATCGGCCGGAAACGTAATTTGCGGGACTTCCGTCTCGTACGATACCGGGAAGCCATTTTTTACTTTGTAGATAAAAACACCGACGGCAATGCCTAACAGGACAATGAGGCCCAAAACGACCCCCGCAATGATTTTAACCACCTTCTTCATAAATCCGGCTTTTGTCAGGGTTCTTTGCGCTTTGATATCAAGTGAGTTCGCGCTCGCCTTAGCAAAGATATGGAATAAGTTTTTTTATTGTCTAAAAAATAGACAATAAATTTTTCATTATTTTGTCTTTACAGAATACCATTATTATGCAAAGTCCTCGCTAACACCACTACTCATGAAATTATTTGACGAAGAATCCTTCATGCATCAACTCTCCATCGACTGTGTCATATTTGGCTATAAAGACGCCGAGTTAAAGGTGCTGATTTCCCGAATCAACATGAAACAATCGTTCTGGGCGTTGCCCGGCGGATTTATCAGGCATGAAGAAGGCATCGATCAGGCTGCCAAGCGGATTCTGGAAGAACGTACCGGACTAAAAGATATTTATCTGGAGCAATACCATGTGTTTGGAGAACCGAACCGCATAAATCACGAGGTTTTCAAAGGGCTCACTACCTTACGAGAAGAATGGGTTAACAAAGGGATTCTGGATGAATCGGGCATTCAGTGGCTGGCCAAACGATTTGTTTCGATTGGCTACTACGCTCTGGTTGACATCAACACGACGCATCCTCAGAAATCGGAGCTGGACGATTCGGTAGACTGGTACAACGTCAAGGAGTTGCCAACCATGATTATGGACCACAACGACATGGTGGCGCAGGCTCTGGAAACACTACGCCTAAACCTTGATCGAAAATTAATCGCGTTTAATCTGCTTCCCGAAACCTTCACGATGAGAGAGGTTCAGGAACTGTATGAAGCCATTTTCGACCAGCCGTTTGCCCGTAATAATTTCCAGAAAAAGATCCTGGATATGAATGTACTGGAACGGCTGGAGAAGAAGTTTACGGGTGCCGCCAACAAAGCCCCCTATCTGTACCGATTCCAGAAGTAATTTACCCAACGCCTGTGATGTCCCTGAATCGTAATCATTGGACTAAGTTAATGCCCGTTACAGTTTCTTCACTTTTACAACCACTCGGGATTTGACTTTGATTAACACCTGAACGCCTTCGGGCCGAACTACGATTCGTTGGGGAACCAGCCGGAAGGTATCGATGTCCAGATCGGTTTTCTGGCCGACTTTAGCCTGTGCAAACGCCGTCTCAATTTTTTCGGGGATGGTCGATATAGGATGTCGCAGCGGAACAACCATAGCCGCCTGAATGGTATCCCGCAGGTTGTCGTGCAGGAGCCAGTCGGCCGTAGCAAATAGTTTTTCTTTCGTATCGACATCAAAATCAACATCCCGCATACGCAGGGTGTTTGTCAGCGTGTCGTAGACTGGTGTGCCATGAAAATACAGCGTTCCGTGAACAGCCCCTCCCACGTCCGTTTTAAGAATCAGCTTACGGCCGCTTCCATAAAGCATCGCATTTTTGATTTTCACGTTCCCACCCACCAGATTCAGTTTCTGACGGTCCAATGTCTTGGTTAACACCTGATTGATATCGGTATAAGGAATTGTAGCCAATACCTCCAGACGCGCTGATTCGGGCAATGTCTTTCGGCGCAAAAGCCGGGGTAACTGTTCCAGCGAATCCACGGTTGGTCGAGGTCCAAGTCGGGTATCGACCCGAAACGCAATTTGAATGGGTACGGTAATCTGCTGGTCGTTGCCCATCACCGGAGCAACGGCAATACTAAACGGTTTGGGAATGAGCCAGATATTTTCGGGCTTTTTAGCCACGCGTAGGGGTTTCTGCATATCGCGCCAGACCTTACTCACCTGCTTGTCGAGCCGAATACTTCGGTGAACGGCCCGGTCGATAGCCTGCTCAATATCGGCCTTACGCTTGTCCAGGATCGTTTCCGCAATTTTCTGCACGCTCACCTTAATCCCCAACAGTCGGACGGTTGGTTTCTGAGTCCAATGATACTCTTCAAATCGGGAATTGGTGAGCAGATGCCAGTTGGGACCTACCCCTACCGGACTGGTGAAATTGACGGCCAATGCACAAAGGCGTCGGCTTTTCCGATTTTCACTTTTACGAAGGCCTATTGGATTACTGTACCAGACTTGCAAAGGAGCCGAGAAATACACCCGCCGATTCTGGTACTTGATCTGAATAGGGCCTGTCCGCTCTACCCGCAATCGCCAGGCTTCGCCTTTCCGCCCCTGAAACGTCTCTTCCGTGACGAGAGTAGTTGAAAGCGCTTTATTTACCTTGGCTTCTAAATCACGGATATTAAAAGTAAGACTCCCTGCCATGTACGACACAGGGTCTTCGATAGCGGGTTCAAAATCCTCAGCAGCAGGTGCATCCGGGCGGACACGTTTACAACCCTCCAGACCGGCTATTGCCATGAGGAATATAAAAAATCCGATGATTTGTTGAGCTTTCATAGCAAAAACAAAACTATCGGATGAACAAAATGTTAAGCCCTGCCGCCTATATTCATTTTTCGGTTAACCGAACGCCCGGTTTTGTCTCAACGGCACACCCACATCCTTTGCCGCAGCCTGCCTGCTTTGACACAAAAAAACTTCGATAAATCCGCCGACCCAGATAGGCCAACGCCCCGGCAAAAACCAGAACTATGATGAGCTCCTGCATAACTATGTATGATGTATGATATAGAATGTATGGCTCAGTTGATTGGTATACATTATATATCATACATTTTTTCACGTCCATCCGTTCCGTAGGGCCAGCCGATAGGCATGCTGGTAGTGGTGTTCACCATGCCAGGCATAATTCGCGATAACCTCCCGAATGGTAAATTCACGTTTACTACCCGGATGGAAATAGGTACGCTGCAAATCCGTGTCGGAGAGCGACGACAGAATCGTTACCCAACGCTGATGCAGATTCCGAAGAATAACCAGCGAAGGAGCAATATCCAGTTTTGAATCAGGAAGGTTGGCCCATTCACCTTCTTCATAGGGCGAAATAGTCGGGTTCGATTCCGTCAATCCCAGTTTGGTGCGCACGTAGGCATTGATGTGGCTATCGGCAATGTGATGAACCAGTTGTCGAACCGTCCAGCCTCCGGGTCGGTAGGAGGTATCGAGTCGATCATCCCCCCACTTACCAACAAGTTCGGTTAATTTGATCGGTAGTTCGTCAATAGCAGCCAAGTGCTGCCGGGTTTCGTCGGCGGAGTACGTTTTTCCATACACGAAATCGCCAATGGGGTAACGGAGTACGTCGAGGTCTTGCATAGTCTTTGTCGTTAGGGTGTCAGTGCAAATAGCATAGGATTTGGATGGGTTAACCCATCCGGTCTTCAAAACCTGACTAGTCCGGTCAACGTTTGCTACTCATTCCCAATGTTCCTGAATGGCCTGAATCAACTCCGGGTGGACACCACAGGCGGCTACCACATCGCCCTCGAACAGAAAATCGTCGCCCCCACTGAAGTTGGTAACCACACCACCTGCTTCCTGCACGAGCAACACCCCGGCGGCCATATCCCACGAATTGAGGTTGTATTCGTAAAAAGCTTCGAAGCGCCCGCAGGCCACATACGCCAGATCAATAGCGGCCGAACCCATCCGACGCAACCCGTGCGTGCGCTGCATAAGCGACTCCAGAATGTGCAGATATCGCTGCATCTGATCGAAGCGGTAGTACGGGAACCCGGTAGCGATCAGGCTTTCGCCCAGGGTTGTTGCCGGAGAAACCGAAATCGTTTTCCCGTTGCAATAGGCTCCTCCACCCTGCCAGGCCGAGAAACATTCATCCCGGTTTGGATCGTAGACGACACCGGCAATGGGCGTTTTACCCTGCGCCAGTCCAATACTAACCGAGAAAACCGGAAGGCCGTGAATGAAATTAGCCGTTCCATCGAGCGGATCGATGATCCAGTTCAAGGCACTCTGATCGGCCGCCTGACCCGTTGTTCCTTCTTCAGTAATAAAACCCGCTTCGGGGAGTAACCGGCTTAGTTTATCGACCAGTTGTTTTTCGGTTTCTTTATCGACATACGAAACCAGGTTGTTCAATCCTTTGTATTCAATCGACTCCCGCTGAAACTTCTGCCGTTCCTGAATCAGAAACGCGCCGGCTTCGGTGGCAATCAAACAAATTTCGCGAGTCAATGCAGCTAAATCCTGAGGCATTATCGGTGGTGCGGGTGGTATCCCGCGTTTATACAGAAAAAAAGCGGGCTACCCACCCGCTCTACATTATCGTTCGTCGGCAATCAGATCATCAGCTTCGGGTAGTAGCTCGATGCTGTCATAAATCGCCTGCATACTCAGTTCAACCCCTAATCGTGACAAGACAATCACGTCATCAAGGCTTTCGTAAATCGTATTGATCCAGTCGGCCGTTTCGTCGATCCGGCTAAACAATTCAACCGTTGTCGAATACTGGTCCACCAGCATGTAATACCAGAGAGAAGGCATTTTTCGGTATTTCTGCCACTTAAATCCACGATCATTACGTGCCGTTGATTTGGAAAGCACTTCAACCAGTAGTCGAGGTTGACGGATAATCTGGTTATCCCCACGAAGATCGAACGGATGACAGGTTAAAACGACGTCCGGGTAAGGCATATACATACCTGACAGAACATCTACTTTCTTATTTTCCGTAAATACCCTACCCCCTTTGGCCTTCGTTTGCCCCTTTAACTGATCTTTTACATTATCAATCAACAGGTTATGATTAACCGTTCCGCCTGCCATGGCATACAGTTCACCATTGTAAAACTCATGGCGAACTTCGCTCTTCTCCTCCAGAGCCAGGTATTCGTCAATGGTGTATCTGGACGACGATCTGGGCTGATTAGCAAGCATACCAACATTCATTTTGCGGGGCATTTACTGAACAAAACCGCGATTCACATAGGTCGAATGAACCGCGCCCTGTTCGGCAAATACCCCGGTTTATTACTTCATGATTTCGCCTAATGCGTTATCATACAGCCCTTTCGCATCCGACACCGACATAACCGTTGCAGTATCGATGCTGAAATCGCCATCGGTTACGGTACCCAGAAATTGGAACGGCAGAATGCTATCTTCCAGATACCCAACGACATGCTGCTGCTGATCAGGCGAAACCGAAATGACTACCCGGCTCTGGCTCTCACCAAACAGGAACGCATCGGTCCGGTAGCGCGTATCGGTTTCAATCGTGAATCCTTTATTACCGGTCATGGCCGACTCCGCCAGCGTAACAAACAACCCTCCATCCGATACGTCGTGTGCCGACTGAAGCCAGCCGTTCCGAATCATCGTTTTGATACCTTCCTGCACACGCCATTCAGTTTCAAAGTCGAAATAGGGAGCGGGCGATGCTTTGATGCCCCGGTACGAATACAGGTATTCCGACGACGCGATATCGCTGGTCGATGGCCCAACCAGATAGATCAGATCCCCAGTCGCTTTGAAATTCAGTGTTGTCTGGTGCACTGGATTTTCCATAAGCCCAAGCATACCGATTGTCGGTGTTGGGAACACCGGGCCATCATCGGAGCTTTGGTTGTAGAAGCTCACGTTTCCACCCGTTACCGGCGTACTGAACCGACGGCAGGCTTCACCCATTCCCTGTACCGCTTCCACAAACTGCCAGTACACTTCCGGCACGTAGGGATTTCCGAAATTGAGGTTATTGGTTACAGCCAGGGGTTCTCCGCCCGAACAAACAATGTTCCGACAGGCTTCGGCCACAGCGATCATGGCGCCCTGACGCGGGTTCGCATTCACGTATCGGCTGTTGCAATCGACCGTAATCACAATGGATTTATCGGTTTCTGGCAGACCGGGGCCTTTTACCCGTACGACAGCGGCATCCGATGGTGCATTGGTGCTCCGGTTGGCCGTTCCCACCATTGAGTCGTATTGCTCGTATACCCACTTTCGTGAGCAGATATTCGGGTGCGACAACAGGTGTTTGGCTACGTCGGCAATCTCCGACGTTTCGATGTCATCGACGTCCGACGGATCGAACTTGGCGTACTCTTTTATATAAGCCGGTTCTTTGTATTCACGCTGATACTGCGGAGCACCGCCACCCAGTACCAGATCGTAGGCGGGGACATCGGCCACCAGTTCGCCATAGCGGTAAAAATGCAATCTGCCCACTCCTTCAGCGTCTGGGGGGGTTACCTCGCCAATCTGGGCACAGTTCAGATCCCACTTGTCGAAAATAGCCTGAATGACCGACTCCTTGCCTTTCTCGATAACCACCAGCATGCGCTCCTGCGACTCCGACAGCAGAATCTCAAACGGGGCCATGTTGGGTTGCCGGGTCGGCACTTTGTCGAGATCGATAATCATACCGTGTTCGCCTTTGGCACTCATTTCCGAAGTCGAGCAGATGATCCCAGCCGCACCCATATCCTGAATCCCGATTACGTAGCCAGTAGCGATAATTTCGAGGGTGGCTTCGAGCAGGAGTTTTTCCATGAAGGGGTCCCCTACCTGCACCGCAGGCAGTTTGTCGGTCGAAGCGGCCGTGATATCTTCCGAGGCAAAGGTAGCGCCGTGGATACCGTCTTTACCCGTAGCCGACCCCACAATAAACACCGGGTTACCGACCCCATAGCTGGTTGCCTTGGCTACCTTTCCGACTTCGACAATCCCGGCCGAGAAGGCATTCACGAGTGGGTTGGTATTGTAGCACTCATCAAAATAAATCTCCCCGCCAACGGTTGGGATACCAAATGCATTGCCGTAATCGCCGATACCTTTCACAACACCGCGCAGCAGACGACGGGTTTTGGTCAGGCTCAGGTCGCCAAACCGGAGCGAATTGAGCTGGGCAATTGGGCGAGCCCCCATCGTAAAAATATCCCGGTTGATACCGCCCACCCCGGTAGCCGCCCCCTGGTAGGGTTCCAGCGCCGACGGGTGGTTGTGCGATTCGATCTTGAACGAACAGGCCAGCCCATCGCCAATATCGACCAGACCGGCATTTTCTTCCCCAGCTTTGGCCAGCATCCGTTCCGAATCGCGCGGCAGGGTTTTAAGCCAGACGATCGAATTTTTATAGGAGCAGTGTTCGGACCACATCACCGAGAAGATACTCAGTTCGGTAAAGTTGGGTTTCCGCCCCAGAATCTGGGCAATGCGGTCAAATTCATCCGGTAACAGGCCCAATTTCCGGGCGGTTTCAACAGTAGGGAGCGTTTCGAGGGTATCCATAAAGAGCGAAAGAGTGAAAGAGCGAAAGAGCGGTTAAAAGAAGGCGGTTACATTACGCTCATTCACTCTTTCGCTCTTTCACTCTTTAAATCTGGTCCAAAATTAGGCTTTTTGCCTAAAATTGCCCCGGTATGGGTTGACAAATCTTAAAAGGCTTGTATATTTGCACCCAGAAAGAGAGATGGCAGAGTGGTCGATTGCGTCGGTCTTGAAAACCGAAGACTGTAACAGGTCCGGGGGTTCGAATCCCTCTCTCTCTGCAAAACCCATCGCAGGGTTACGTAAGAAAGCCAATTTGCACTAGCGGATTGGTTTTTTTTATGCCCGTTCCGCTCCCAATTTCCCTGATTTTCACACACTTTCCAAACGGGTTCAAAATCGGATACACAATTTTAAAAATTGGGTACACCTTTCGGACCACTACGTTTAATAAAGTGAACTCCGCTTAATATACATCATTCTTCATTTGTCATAGTTTCTGTTTCCGCGATAGCTCACCAAAATATTGTGAGCTATGTTTCACCTAAATCGAATGCAGATTCTTTTTAAACTTCGTCGGAATTATCGCGAATCAAAAAAAGGAAAACCTAAACCGGTTGAAGTTGCTATCTACGCCCGAATTACCGTCAATGGCCAGACGGCCGACACATCCACCAACATTAAGATCAACCCCAAGTACTGGAACCAGGCTAAACAGCGAGTCACCGACGCGGCACCGACCGCAGACCAGGACAATGAAACCCTAGACCGAATTAAAGTCCGACTCAAAAAAGCCTTCAACCTACTGGACCAGGACGATGCAGAGTTAACACCTGGTCAAGTGCTGGAACTATACCGAGGGAAAAAGCGGGTAAGGTATTCGATCAGTCAGGTTATCCGCAAGTTTATGGAAGATCAGAAAGATCGAATCAGCGACGATCCTGATGAACTGGCTACGAAAGGCTTTATTACCCAGGATACCTACGAAACCAATGATCGATACAACAACAATATCCTGGAATACCTGGGCGATAGTAAGCAGGAACGGGCTTTTATTGAAGAGATCGACGAAGCCTGGTTAAATGACTTCAAAAAGTGGGGAAACAAACGATTTGCCACCAACTATCTGGCCAAGCACCTATACCACATCAAACGCCTGGTCGATTTTGCTGTTCTCAAAAAATACACCCGCACCAATCCGATTGCTCCCTATAAGATCGATACCGAAGAACCCGACCCCGATGAGCTGGTCTTTTTGTCACCGGAGGAATTAAGGAAACTGCAAACCTTCGACTTTTCCACCCTACCCATTAAACAGGCACGCATCGAGCGGCTGGACCGGGTTCGGGATGCCTTTCTATTTATGCAGGCTATTGGCACCCACTTAGGTGAATACAACCGTTTTGTGAGTAACCCGGATCAGTCGATCAAGATTACCGATGGCATCTGGTTTGTCAAGAAGAAGCGGCAAAAGACCAAAAAGTATATGATTGCTCCCTTGAAACCTATTTGCTTTGAACTGGCCACCAAATATGGTGGGTTTTCAAAACTGCCTACCTATTCCCGAACCCAGTTTAACGATGGATTGACACTTATATCGGCCTATTTAGGGTTTGATAAGGAACTCACTAGCAAAGCCGCCCGAAAAACGTTTGCTGACCATAATCTCAATGAAGAAGCAACCGACGTGAACACGACGGCCAAGATGATGGGCTTAAGCTCTACCCAGTACTTAAAGCACTATGGCCATATCGATGAACGACGAATGATTCGGGAACTAGGCTTAAAGCCGCAAATTGTCCAGGAGTCATAGTCCTATACCATAAACAAAAACCGCGTTTCTGGCTTGAAAACGCGGTTTTTTCATTGTATATTAACCTATCAATCAAGCAGTTATCACTAACAAAAAACCCCAACGCTTCAACTTGCCGGAAGAGCGAAGGGGTTGTAAACACCTAAAACAGCAGTTCAAATGTCTACCCCGCAAAAGTATGTGGGTAGGGGCACTTATGCAAGTGGCTCTCCCTTTCGTGGTCATCAGTACCGCACCCAGGTGTATTTACTGGTTCACAACATCGCCAAACTCAGTGGTGACGCTGAATCCGAAGTCTGGAAACGCATTTACAACCAGGTTCACGCCTACTATGGGATCTACTTACCTGGTCTACCCAAGAACCGGCGTGAATCCCTTCTTCGTGTGGCCGAGCGTCACGACGTGCTGGATAAGGTGTACCTGGTAGCCCAGGCCGAACGAGCGCACTACTGGCCAACCGATGAAGGAGAAATCGATTAAAAATGCAGCCTGGTTAATGACCAGGCTTTTTTATTGAAAATCTCCTTCTATGGCCATTTCCTAATTAATACATTCAAAACCTAATAAATAACATATGTTTACAGGTATTATTTAAAATGGTTTTACTGGTCAGATGATATGTACATGGTAGCTGCAACCACGATCAATCCAGAAGGGGAGCTTTACCCCTTCATGCTACTCAATTATGACGTAGAGGTTGCACTTGATTTACTGACACGAATGCTGAAAAACGACATTCAACTGCTGACCGTTGCTTTAATTGACTCGCTAGGCAACTATACCTACCTACCCGTCCAAGCCATTGACGGAACGCCCCTAAGCGACCCAATTAAAAAGCTCCAGCACGAGTGGGAAGAGATTCTATATTGCCATTGATGCCGAAAAGTAAAGTACACATTAGTAAATGGATTGTATTATTATCTTTCCACCCAAAACCATCATATAAATATGAAACAACTTGTCCTACCTATCGCTTTCCTTATTGCTTTATTAACCGTTTCCGCTACCCATGCTCAGGATATTCTGACACTCAAAAATGGCAATGAGATTAAAGTAAAAGTCCAAGAGATTACCCCTCAAGAAATCAAGTACAAACGATTCGACAACATTAATGGCCCACTGATTACCATTCTAAAAAATACGGCTAGCTCAATCAAGTACGAGAATGGTACAACCGAAAATCTTAATGAAACAACCCAGCAGGTTCCCGCCAGCTCCTATGTAAATCCAGACGCCAATACATCGATCAACTACGCCCAAACGGGTGGCTTTGGCATTGGCGATGTTGTAAAAACTGACTATTATGGCAGTACATACCAGGGACGAGTTACCGAGATAAACTCAAGAAGGGGTTCTGCCGTTGTTGATCTTGACAAAAATGGACGAAGTCAGAAAGTAATTCGTCAATTTAAGGAGTTGACATTAGTTGAAAAATCGAAAACCGTTACCGTCGTACCATCATCTAATTTCGTTGCCAACACCCCGGACAATGCACCTGTACAGCCAGTCAATCAAAATTATGCTGACCTGTATAATCAAGGCCAAACGGATGCCAAACGCTACTACAATGGGTATCATGGAGCCGGAACGGGCACGTTTTTAACAACCTTTTTAGTTGGACCAATCTTAGGGCTTATTCCAGCAATCGCCTGTTCATCGACCGCGCCTAGCCAAGACCGATTAGGTTTTCCAAATAATCAACTTGCCCAAAATAATAACTACTATACCGGTTACACGCAAGAAGCAAAACGCATTAAGTCGCGTAAAGTATGGGGGAATTTCGGTATAGCAACCGGCATTTTATTTGGAATTGTAATCGTAGCAAGCGCAACAGCACATTAATATCAAAAAAGCCCGTCCAGATTTAGACGGGCTTTTTAACTACCAACCTATGATCTAAATAAGTGATTTGTTCGATCCGAATAATCGGGAACCTTGTGCCGATGCTGACTGAATCGCATTTAATCGCTCCTGAAGAAATGGAGAAATATTGGTCAGTGTATCGATAGATACAGATTGTTTTTGAGGGGATGCCGCAAACAGAGCCGCCAACGTATTCGTCTTTGATACATCAGTTTGTGTAGCTGGCTGTTGACTCGTGGTTAGGTTCTGCGTCGTTTGCGAAGTTGTCTGAACGGGTTGTTTATTCTTATTCAGCAACGAATAAATTGCATAGGCAAGGGCAGCAAAGCAAAGAACTAATAGAATCGTGTCTTTCTGGTTTGGTTTCATGGTCTTGGTGGTTTTAGCTCTTTTTATTCTTCACAAAAAGCACAATCAATAGGATAGCCAGTACTCCCCAAAGTGAGTACTGAACCAGGCTCAATCGGTCAATTTCCTGATTGGTTTGGTTTAATACATCTTCCAGTCCGGCAAAATCCGCTTTATATAGCGCGATTTCTTCATTTCGTTTTTCGGTATTGCTTTTCGTCGTATCGATCAGCCCACCAAACAACTGACCAACCGTCGATACGGCCAGGCCGATGGCTGTTCCAATACCCGGTAAAGCCGCCGTAAAGGTTCCTACGAGTCCCGATACCGTACGTATATCCGTAGCCGTATGATCGACGGTATCCGTACTACCCAACTCCTTCAAGGCTTGAGCAATTATCTGTGAACGCTGAATTAAAAGTGTTCTACGACGTTTCAGCCAGGCCAACCGTTCAGCCGTCGAGTTTCCCGTATAGGGCTGGTTAATTGCTTCAATTAAGGCATTAACCTGTTGGCAACTTTCCGACAATCCAGAAAGCGGAACATAGTCAGCCGCCAGGTCTGATTTCAATTTACAGTCCTCATTGATATAGGCAGAATAGAACGGTACTGCGTATTGTGGAAAACCCGTCGCATTCAGTTGCATAGCTCATTTACGTTTAGCCATGATCATTGCAATGACAATGACGATGGCACCAATCAGAATATAGGTCGTATTAATCTGAAAACCAGCCCCACCACTACCCCCATTACCTGTATTGGTAGTAGTCAGGTTATTGGTTCCGGTTCCAGGATCAGGCATTGGCGTGCTGTTATCGCTTGTATAGTTATCCCCCAATTGCTGTTCGTTACTCAAATTCATTTTGCTGAGTACGGAATTAGTCGCTAGTAGATTGACGTAGTTACTACTCAAGAAATTGGGATCAAGATGTTCTTTCCACTGGTTCAGATTCGTAGCCGATTGAACGATTTCATGTCCACCCCAACTACCCAGTGACGTTGAAGCGGTCAAGATCCACACATCATACTTAGCCACATAGCGAACCCGCCAGGTATAGGTTTCCGCAACAAATTGAGGATTAAACGGCCCCCCTTCAAAATGACCAGTTACCCAGGTACCCACTATATCACCACTCTTATAGCCCATAATCCAAATTGTTAAAGTATTCTAGGATAGTTTTGTCTAATCATGTCTCGTAGGCTCCCCGGCGTTACACCGGCCAACCCATGTGGTACTTGTACCGGTGTGTGCATAAGAGCCTGGTACACCAGCTCCGCGCACGTCCACGCATCCGGCCGCTCACTTCCAAACGGGAGGCCATAGGTCAGGTAGATACTTTTCCAGTCATAGCCCTTTCCCAGTTGTGACTTTAGGAAGGTTGCCACGTCTGATGTATCGAACTCACCCAGGTCGTATATCTCAAAGTACTGTGGGTACCGTATCGTGTTTGTTGTTGGCCGGATCGCTACGCCACCGGTGACTACCCAGCTCGATACAGACATGGCCGCTTCTGGATCGATCAGTTCACAATGAATCCAGTTCGAGCCGGTAAAACCAGCGATGATCATACCGGGTATATCATTGTCGTGAAACCGATTCTTAAACGCAATCCACATTAGTTACTAGCCAGTTTTGCAATGTCCCGCATCAATTTATCCACTAGCGGCCGGATGCGTGAAAACTCCGTTTGCGTCTGATAACAGCCCATTGTTTTGGCGAGCCGTTTGTACTTCTCCTTATGCAAAAAGGTGTTGGTTATCCCTTTTTCGCGCATTTTGTAATTGACCCACACTTCAAACAGACGCGCCCAAAGCTCGTTGTGTCGAAGCCAGTACGAATCGGATTCCCCTTTCTTCACTAGCCCGTCCCGCATTTTATTGTACGAGCCGGTTTGCTGAATGGCCTTGATGATTTCTGTCATTTGATACCGTAATGAGCCTTTTTTATAGACATTTTTGGTAATCAAACTCGTATCATGGCCATAGGTGAGTGAGCGGTAAAAGCGGTCCTGTTCGACGTAGGTACCAAAGAAATAATCGATGGCATGGCCGTACTCGTGCGCCAGGGCACCCACCCCACCGGTTTCAATGAACTTGGTTTTTTTATCGACATCGATCTTTTGGCCGGTCAGGGGATTGATGATGTAGCGTTTGTAGCGCGTGAGGTTAATCATCATCGTATCCGGCTCAAAATGCCCGGCCGCGTGCTGGTAGCCACGGGCACCAAACGCAATGCCGATGGTCCCACTGAAGCCAATATTGGTGTAGCCTACGATTTTGCTTAGGTCCGACAACGCAATGACCAAAGCAGCCAGGTAATTGTAGGCATCATCGTTGGTGAGCCACCGGCCGAACTCAATGCCCTTTAAGCGGAACTTGAGCACCGCCCGGTTTATATCGACGGTTGAAACCGCCCGATTGGTTTTGGAAAAACCCCGGTACACCTGGGTAAATCCGTTTTCATCCCAGTAGTCATTTAGCCGGCTACCAACACTAATCCGGGTGTTGGTATCGACGCTGTATTTTTTACTCCCAAAGGTCGGAACCAGACCAAGCCGGGTTTCAATTTTACTGAGTTTGGCGATGGGTTTCTTAAGGATCATAACCAAATAATATTTTTTACCATGGGCGGTGCAGCAGCTGCGATCGATTTAGAAAATTTCGTCAAAAGCCGTTTTTGAACAGATTTATTGCGGGGGGCAAGAGAACCCCCACAACCACCCCAATGGACAAAGCCCCGATACGAGCGGTCCAACCCAGCCGCTTGGCATCCCGGATGATCGATCCGAAATTTGATACCTTGCTTTGCGCCTGGTTCACGGACTGAGTAGTGGCTTGGGTAGTCGCAATGGTTTTCTGAATGGTCCCTTTAACTGTTTGCAAACTATCTCGAAGTCTATTAATCGTCGAATGACTTTTGGCTTCAAGCTGACTGATGGCTTGTTCACAGTCGATCAGTTGGGCTTGTTGTGCCGCAATCACCTGGTCAGCATCCGAAAACGAAAGCGCAAGCAGCGTCCTACGCGCCAGGTCTAATTTTTGGTATTCGCTCCGGGAAATGGTTGTATCGATAGAAAGCGGCCGAGCCGGTAGCGAAGAGAGATTGGGCAAGGGAATCCCCTGCCCAACTACCGACAGACTAATTAACCCACTAAATACAATTCCCACGCAGAGTAATGAAAGAAAGCGTATCATCTGACTTGATTTTGAATGGCCTGTAAGCGTTTCTTTTGCTGATTGTATTGATCCAGCTTTACAGCCGTCTGTTTATCCATTTCGCGCTTAATCGCCTGGTAGCGGCCATTTATGAGGCTTACTGAGTCAGATAGATCGAGTAATCCAGCATCTAGCCTGTTAACGGTACCGATAGCGGCCTGTAAGTCCGTTTTCGTTGTTTTCAATTCAGCATCAACGATATGCAATTGGGCTTGCACCTGCCGGGTTTCGGCAAGTGCCTGGTTTAGTTTGGCAGACAATTGGTTCGGCCGGAACACTTCGGTGTAGACGATGTAAGCCAATATCAGCAGTACGCAGACCGGCGTGAGCTTGCTGGTTAGAAAGTCCAGTACAGCTCTCATCTCTTTTTCTTGCTGTTTCTATCGACGTACTTAAAACTTTGCTTAAGGGCTGACTTCCAGCCCAGATTATAGACCTTCACGGTTTTGGTCGTGTGCCCGGATTCCGAACGAATTTTCTTCGCATGTTCGACGGCCTTAACCAGTCGAGCGGTTTGTTTGCGAAAGGCAGGAGATAATTTACGTGCCATGATGTAGAAAAATTTAAGTGGCTGATTGAGTCGTTGGTTGTTGATCGAGTAGGGTTTTGACCACCCCGATTCGTTTACCCAGCCCGAACGCGACCAGTGCTAAGAGGATCAGAGCCGGTACAATTTTTCGGGCAACCAGCAGCGCAATAACGATCCCGACCAGAGCCGCCCAAATCGCCGTCCCTCCAGAGGGCACATAAGCCCCGACATTGGCCAGGCTAAACACCGTTCCATTCGCTACGTTGCTGGTATAGTCCGCACTCAGTGTGGATGGCTTGCCCGATGTTTTCCCCGCAATGGCCAGAAACGCATTCGCCCATAATTCCCCATAGGCCGTAAAATCCGACGGTTGCAAATGCACCTTATCGGTTCGATTGGCCCTAGCCGCCCGAAGTGCCAGTAGGTCAGCCCCGACGTAGTTAGCCGAATTGGAGCCGATCACATCCTGAGCACCAGCCCGGATGTGGCTCACGTCCACGCTGTTCGCGCCTTCGCCAGCATCTTCGAGGGCAATTAAAATGGGTAGGGTGGGAAGGTTGAACGTGGTGCGGGTATGGTTCAGTACGTCGTTAAACTGATCCTTGAATTGCTGACGCGTGCTCACGTCACGGTCATTGACCCCGTGGTGAATCAGGATCGCCCGGATACCCGTTACCGGAATATACTTCGACAGCGTTGCTTTCAACGTCTGATAGGGCATTCCCTTTTTGTAGTCGATAAAACCATGCTCAAAGGGCTGGTTGTTAATGACCTTCCAGTTCTGTTGAATATTCGAGCCACCAAAGGCCGTATTGAACAGCAGCACCGGCACGCCTAAACTCGCAGCGAGTTTATTGCCGAACGGCCCCCAGGCATAGGGACCAGAGCCGTAGGGTGCAATCTTTGAGGTAGCCGAAAGGGGCGAAAAGGTGAAGGGTAAGTTTTCCTCTTTGGCATCGGTATCGTTGTAGTTGACCGACCGAACGCGCGGATCTGGATTGTCGTACAGGGCATCGGCCGTGCCTTGCGCAACCGAATGGCCAAACACGACAAACACATCACCGACCCCTACCCGCTCCATCGACGTGCTACTGATGATCATGGAACCTTGCTTGATCTCCACTTTCATGGAATAGTCCCCACCGGTGAGCCGGATCGCTCCCTTACAGTGACCCGATTGTATCGTTCCTAATTCAACTTGGTTAACCGCTTTTCCCCCTTGCACGGGACTAAACGAGATGAGCACGGTTGCCCCTTCGGTGTTGTCGGATTGAATGTCAATCGGTACCAGGGCTTTATTATCCGAATCCCGTTGGTAGACGATGTTTTGATACGGGAGAACAATATGCGGAGTGATGTTTGCAGACATGACGTATTTCGTATGGGTGAGTAGCAGGGTAAACACAGCGACCAGGCCCAATCGGACGGTTGCCAAGCGTGAATTCGTTTACGATAGTGAATCCAGCAGCCCGTTTTTCCCTACCAGTTTGAGAATATAATTACCTGTTTCCGTGGCTTTTGCCTTCGCTTCACTTAAGACACCGGCAAAGGTTTTCGCTTTAATTTTGTAGAAGTACCCAGCGTTATACCGAAACACCACTTTATCCCACCGGATCAATCGTTCGGTCAAGGATAGAAAATCCGTGCTTTCGTCGATGAGCCGTCCCAGGAGCATAGCCCCGATTAACAGGTTGATTTCAGGGTTTATGACATCCGAAGCCACTAGCTTGGTATTCCCTGCCTTTTCATCGCCCAGGTATCGGAGCTTGCGAATATTGACCAATTTCGTGCCCAGGTACCCACCAAGTACATCTAACTGCTCATCACTCACCCGGTTGTCTTTATTGTCCAGGTGAATGGTCGTTACGCAGGTATCGGGCGTGAGCTGCATCAGACCCACCGCGCCGGCACTACTTTTGGCCGAAGGATTCCCGGCTGACTCGATAAAACAAAAAGCCTCAATGACGGCCGAAGGCACATTGGTAAGCTGGGAAGCCTGTTGGATGAAGGTGCCGTATTGATTACGGATCGTCCGTACAATATCCATGTTTCCAACAGCTTGCGAGGCTGTATAGTACATTTCGGCCGTCATAGGGGCGCGGCTAATCAGTGTCATACCGTTATACCGTTACTTTTTGAAAATCAATCTCCCGATTCTCTTTCTGCCAGCGTGCCCGGTTTTTCAGATACCAGGCCGATAGGCCACCCACCACGGCCGCACCGAGCAGAAGCGGGATGGATTTCTTTAGTTTCTTATTCATGGGTAGTTTGTGGGGTTTCTTTTTGGGCATCTTTGGCAAACAGGCCATTTAAGAAGGTACCAATACCGGTAATCATCAGGTGCCAATCGTGCATGACATACGCCTTGTACAGAATCGGCACGGCCAGGCCCAGCGCGGTAATCGTCGTTCGGGGATTGTGCAGAGCCGCAAACACAAAATCCGACCAGACGCGTAGGAGCCGGTTTGCTTGCGAGGTTTTCGTTTTGCGCGGTGCCATGTTACTTATTGATCTCCCGAATGTTTAGGTAGAGTTTGGTTAAATCAGCGACGATAGCGACCACGGCCGCTATGATCAGAATGTCCCGTAATCTAATCTTCTTCATGGTTATCGTCCGGTTGAGTCCCCTGTGTCGCGATATACTTCTTGGTAATCCCCCACTCGCGGTACACCCGCATACACAGCCAGGCAATCGACAACAGAGAAATGATAATCGTGAGTAGCCCGTTGATGGTGGCCATGCTGAACAGGGGGATAAGGTTGAGTGGAATAGCCAGGCCTGTGCAGATACCACCGGCGATGTCTACTTCGTCGGGCTGTTCGGCCAGCTCAAATAGGAGCCAGAATCGTTGGATCAGCAGTTTCATATTAGTAGGGCGTTACAACAAAGTCATCCAGGTAGATTGATTCGCCACCAGCACCCCAGCCAGATCCGTTAATTTCGATGTAGAGGTGAGTAGCCCAAAACGGTGCCCGGTAGGGATACGGCATCGTTATCAGTGTCCAGTCCAGAGCAGCAGCCGAAAGCGTTGTATCGGGCGCTGCGAAGTTTTCAATTCGCTTGAGCGACGGCAAACCGGCCGAATCCACATAAAAACCGCCCCCCCAGTTGAACGTATGGTAGAGAATTCCTATTGATGATCCCGGCTTCTTAATCCAGTACTCAAGCCCCAGTAAGGCACCGGGTTTAATCGGCACCATCACAGCGATACGTGATTCAGATCCGCCACCAAAAGGCTTGCTCCATTTCAGCGACTGTGTACCTGAATGGAAATAGGTAGGTGAAAGATCCAGGTTACTGTTGGTTACGTGCAGGGCATCCGTTCGGCTACCAATCCCAACGCTATCCGCTCGCCAGTGATCAATCACCGAGGCACTCGTAAACCCACCATCCAGCAATACATTGGCAGCATCGGATAGGATCAGCGCGTTATTCGTCACTGGGCTATAGCTACGTACGCCTTCGACTTTCACGTTCGCGGCTGCATTGCCCCCAACCAGTCGCCGGGTTGAGGTACCCAGGTTGTTCATAAACACGTTGTTGAACGTGGCCGAAGCACCATTATCACACTGAATAATGGTCGGTGGATAGACCAGGTTTTGGCCGGACGAACACCAGCTCCCGTTCACATAGAGGTACGAACCACTCCCTGAAATTTTGTAGGGTACTGTACTCAAATTCCGGTATTCCAGATTACCTGCTTCAACTTGGATCTTACCGTCCGTAATCTCAATTTGGGTAACTTCATTGTAATCAACCGAGCTACCGATGAGCTGAATCAAACAGTTCGGATTTTGCTGTTTGATTCCAATGTTGTTTCCATGGACAACGCAATTCCGAAGCGAAATACCTTCACCCGTATTGGTCGTTCCAGGGGGCATGTGGATGCCGATACCATTGTTCCAACTATCCAGGTTATCGAAGGCGATGCAGTAGGCGTTATTCCCAAAACTAACTCCTACCCCACAACCAGACACGTTGCAATCCGTAACCCGGATATGGGATGTGCCTGATTCAGTTGGCGTATCAAAATACATCCCGTTGGTGATATTGGCCTTGCTCCCTCCTTCGATCAACATACCTTCCAATACCGTACCGGTCTGTTGATAAGGCGCACCACTACCTGATCCGGTTACAGTAAGCAGGTTGCCAGTGGTGATGTCCGGGAATTTCAGTTTGGCCCAATCCCCCACAAAATTGGCTTTATGAATGGGTAGGGTAAGGACCGTGCTACACTTGTATACGCCATAGGGAAAATAGATTGCCCATTTCTTGGGAGATGCCAGGGCAAAATTAATTGCGGCCTGTATCGCGGCTGTGTCATCCGCAATCCCGTCACCGATAGCCCCAAAGCGTGAATCCTTCACGTTGAGCCATTGGCGTTGGGTACCCGCTCCACCCAGCAACCGTTTAATTTGAAGTTGCAGAGCGATACCGGCTAAAATATCCTCCTTATCCGTCGATTGCTTAAACTGAGCGTTTCGCGTTTTGAGTGATTCGGCCGTTATCGGATCATCAACCAGGGGATTGTTGGCCAGCGTCAATTCGTCCCAAATGACGTGTAACAAATCGGCTTCGGTATCGCGGTACCGACCAGCCGTTACGGTGGGGTATATTGGCAGGTTCATGTGAATTTTAATTCAGGAAGGTGTATTTGTAAACGTGGCCAGCCCTTTTTATGAAGCTGGTACACCAGGTAGAATAGCGCGATACCGAGCACGGACGCGCCAATGATCAAGGCAACGGTGACGACTTTTTTTTTGTCTGGTCGTTTAAGTAGGTCGTGGCTTCGGCCGGTAGTCCCTTCACCAGCCAGGTACGTACATCGAGCACGGTCAATTTACCGTCTTGACTCAGATCCATACTGGCATTCAGATCGTAGGCACTCGATCCTTTTACGCCAATGACATAGCTATCCAGCTTACCCATTGCAGCCGGATAAAACACCGCCAAATACACATCGATCAGGCTTTTGTAGCGGCCTTTGTAGGTACCCAGGTACTTTTTGACGTAATCGAGTTGCTGGGTACCGCTCATCGCCCGTAGGGCATCGGTGGTGGTACCGAGCTTTAGGGCGGTACACTTAAGAAACTGAATCAGTCCCGTGGCACCCGAACCCGAATTATACGCCGTTGGCTTGAGTCGTGACTCCTTATACATCACGATCATTAGCCAATTGGGATCGAAGCCCAGCTCCGCACTAATAGCCTGCACTTTGGCCAGGAACGTAGCCTTATCCGACCCGGTGTAATAGCTTTCTAAAATCATGGCCGTACCGGTTTATTTGATCAGTTTATTGAGGCCAATCGAAATCAGAATGAGCAGCGTACCCGCGATGAGCGCGGTTGCCGCCAGGTTAATCATCGAGCTTTGATCAAGCCCGATGTTGACCGTCGTTTCGACCGATGCAGTCGGTTTTTTCCGACCCGTCAGAATATCGATAATGTCGGTAAAGACATTGGTACCCCCGGTGGTTGGTGTCTCGTTCATGGAATGATGTAGGTGTAATTTTTGGCTACGTAGGCTTTGGTGGCATCGGACAGGGTGACTTCTACCCAGGTTAAGTCATCGGCCGTTTTTTCGGTACCGGTCGTGGTTCCGATGAAGGTTCCGGCGTTAACGGTGGTGATAATATCACCGGTGAGGGATGGGCTTTTGCGAACCCGCAAGCTATCCCCATTGGCGTAGAGCTTGATGTTTGCTCCAAATGCCGTACTCGCTGTACTACCCAGCAGCTTATTAGCCGGATTGGTTGCGGTATTGGCATCGGTACTGGCTTTGGCGGCTTTGACGATCTGGGTAGTCAGCAGCACGGCCCCGGCAATGAGCACGATGAGTAAGAGAATGATCCAGGTCTTTTTCATGCGAGTTTGAGTGATTTCATTTTATTGACAATGCTCGATTTCTTGCCCGTGAAGTAGTCGTAGTAAACCTCGTTATCAATGGCTTGCGTCAAGGTTTCGTTATGGAGCCGGAAATAGCGAGCGTTCCAGGCATTGTAGACGTAGACCAGTTGATCATCACTCAGGCCTAGCAGCGTCGTGAACAGTTCATCTTTGGCCCCGCTAAAGACAATCGAGCCATACACCACGTCGTAGCAATCTTTGATGATCGATTCAGCTTGTCCCTGCCAACCGGCCGGAAGGCCCGTCCCTTTGTTGGGATACTCCACCTGGGGGATTTCCTTTTGGCCCATTTTCCTGCCGATCCAGTAGACAAATCCCAGCACGGCCAATACCCCCACTACGATTTGAAAGGTGGTATTTCGGGCAATTTTCCCGGCAACCTGACCCGTCTTTTTTAAGGCTTCGTTCATTTGAGTTTTGCGATTAAAAGGCCAATACCCAGCATGAGTACACCCAGCGAGCCGTAGGCCAGGGCGGGTTTCTGTTTGAGCGTGGTTTGCAGATTGTCCAGCATGGACGTACTCGCTGAACTACCCGATTTAGTAGCCGTTACGGTCACGTCCGGGAGCGTATTGCCACCATAGGCTGGGTTCATGGAGATGGTCGACAAAAGGGCGTATACCTTTTTCTGATCACTGAGCCGAACCAGCTCTAACCACTGATCCCCGTTGACGGTCGTGGTTTGCCCCGTGCTGACTCCGACTTCATCAAACTTTTTCAGGGTCGATAGGACGGCACCGGTAATGGCCGGGGTCGCATACAGCTTGGCCGTATCGACCGAGACATAATAGGTTGCTCCGCGCATGGGATTGATTGAAAAAAAACGGCTTGCCCACGGCCAAAATCCGGGTTGGGCAAGCCGTTACGGTAGCTACGAAAGAGATTAACGCTTCTTGGCGAAGTAGTACACCGCAAAACCAACGGCCGCAATGATGGCCACCACCACCAGGATGTTGGTGTTTTTCTGAGCGGTTGTTTGCGGGGTGCCGGTGCTAGTCGAGCTACCACCCAGCAGGTTGGTAATCAGACTACCGCCACCGGTGCTCGTCGAACCACCACCCGTATTGGTCGAGCCGCCACCGGTGTTGGTGACCGTCGAACCACCCGATAGGGCTTTACCCAACGTAGAGCCAGTAAAACCGGATACATCCGGCGCATAATAAATACCCGTGGCTGGATCAGTTTGAGAAAAGTTACCCGCTTCCGAAGCCGTTAGAATTTCCGCTCTCAACAGCCAGTGACCCGGTTTGAACACGAGCGGACCACCGGTCGTATCGTAAGTGTAAGCCGCTAAGTGTCCATTCACGATTTTGGCGTAAACGGGCTGGTTGTTAAACGTACCGATTTGAGCGCCGTCAGTCTCTTTGTAGGTACCCGTGGCATTGAGCATACCACCACTTTTGCCCGTCAGTTGCGAGGCCAAATACGAATTAAAAACAAAACCTTTCTTGTTCATGGAGTTTGGAAGTTGAACGTAGCGAACCTGACCTATTCCAGCCCGGAGCCACTACACATTATTTTTTGCGGAAAACCAAATAGGCACCCACCAGCAGGACGACCCCGACAATTCCGGCAATGATGAGCGTTTGCGTTTGTTTTTGTTTGGCCTGGGCATCTGCTTGAGCCTGGGCGGTTTGCCCGGCTTGCAAGGCTGACAGAATATCACTGGTACTCAGTGTCGATGTGGCTTTGGCGGCTTCGTTATTGAAATAGCCATTCACCCCACTGTTGATAATTCCCAGCGCGGCCGTGAGCCAGGAGTTATCTTTTTTGGCATCGCTACTGATGGTCGTCAGCGCGGTTTGCTGTTGCAAGACCGACTGATCATAGGGGACGTACAAACCCAGGGCTTTGCGGAACACGTCCCCCACCGAATCCCCTACCGTATCCCCGGTAGCATTCAAGTACGGGTGATCATGCCCCCTGGTAAAGATGGAGTCGCCAAACGTGCTTTGCTTAAACATAGATTAGACCGTTTTAGCGGCCTTTTTGATGGCCGTTGTCCATTTCATGCCGCCTTTGCCTTTCTTATAGATAGTCTTGGCTTTAGCGACGATTTTTTTGAGCTTGGCCGTTCCCGATGAGCGGGACTTGCGTTTTTTAGGCATGAGCGTTACAAATTGACCGGCTGAATTGACATAGAGCTTCATGGGTTCAGCCTTTGGGTGATTTCTCTAACAGAAGTGCTTGCCGAAGCAGAGCGGTAGCGCGTTGGTACTGCTCCATTGTGTTGAAGGGCATGTAGTGTTTCATGGCCAGTACCGCTTTCTGTAAACTATGCCCTTCCCGTGCGTAGGTTTCCAGTGCCCACCGATCCGCTTCAAATTCGCCCCCTTGCGCTTCCAGGTGTCCACATTCGTGGAGCAGCACAAATAGACGTTCTTCGAAAGGAGCCTGGTTCCACCACTGAGCCGAAACAAGCATGGTGCCGGTTGCTGGATCGACGCTTGCGGGCGTTCCATCAAGCACCGGCACCATGATTATTTGGTTTACATGCGGTTGCCAACCTGGTTGGCTCACCATCTTAGCCTAATACGTTGGCAGCGTTTTGGGCGGCAATCAGGTTTGATTGACCAATGAGTTTCACCAGGCTTTGCCCATCTTTGGTGAACTTCTCCATTGCCTTCATTTCTGAGAACGAGCCACCCAAGAACAGCGTAACCACGACCGAGGTATCTGCCAGAATGGGGTATTCGACGTTCTTATCATAGCCCAGTACAATACCCTGACCACGCAAGCTGAGTGGTAAGATTTTATCGTTGGGATTGGCCGGATCTTGCGAAATCTGAGGTTGAACCGATACGATGACCGCTTCTTCACCCGAATAGGGCGAAATCCGGGAGAACGTCACTTTCGAGCTGATCTGCGAAGCTGAGTTGTTCTCATAGCGGAACAAGATACCCAGCAGTTCAGTCGGTTCACGCAAAATCATCGCGTGCAGATCTTCAATCGACTGGGTTTCCGTCGAAGCCGCCGACAGACCCGCGTTACCGGCTTTATCGTTGAAGGTACCCGTTTTCAACAGACCCGGAACAGCATTGGTAATCAGTGCCCGATACCCACCAAACAGAACGGCCGTTAAGGTACGGGCTGTACCATTTTGAGGCGTTGTGTTGGTAATTCGGAACGAAAATGTGCGAGCCGATGCATCGGGTACCGCAAAGGAATCATTGCCATTTCCGAAAAAGGTGAAGGGGTTGGCAATCCCCAATTTAAAGTCGCGTTCTTGTGCGTCCATCGTCGTTTGAGAGGTAAAATTGATTTGGTTGTTTATTTGGGGTACAGCAGAACCCGTGAACCGCAAAGAGCTACGGGCAATGGATTCCAGTTCGTCGGGTGTGAAAAACACCCCATTGCGCGGCCGGATGGTATCAACTGAGTTCATGGCTACGATTTGGAATCCTGGTTGAGAATCAATCGAGACAACAGAAGGGCCGTTAGGCACGCCACGAGCACCAGGCCGAATAGTTTGAGGTCGCGCATACGTTTCAGGGGGATTTGTGGCCATTGTACACGCCAATAGACCAAAGAGCAGTAGAGTGATGATTGATTTCATGGCGTAGGCCGTTCGACGAATTTGTGTAAGTGTTCTTGAGGGCCGAAACATAAAAGGCTCCCGTGAGTGGGAGCCTGAAAGAAGCCGAAAGATTTCGGTGAACTTGTTTGAATTCGCGTCAATTCGTGTGAATTCTAGGTTAGGTGGGTGTTTCACCTGGTTCCGTTTTGACCCGAATGACGATATTAGGAAAGCCGCCGTTGATGGCTGTTAGTGCTGCCTGTTTCTTGGGTAGGCTTAGAATAGCTCCAAGCGTAAATTCCATTTCCTGCTGATCGAAGAAATCGACTGACCAGGGGCTATCGTACACAATCGTTTCCAGTGTTCCGTTTAGCACGAATGCATTGGTAAACCCCTGTGCCTTCCAGGCTTTCAACGCTTCTTCATCAAAGTTTTCCGGCACTGGCTGCATGTGTACGTAGGTTAGTCTTCCCTCCGCTGAACCCGTATCATAGGGACCGTCACTGCTCAGATTGACATGGTATTCAGGCCGCTTTTTCACGCTGCCTGTCGAGATGAGGTAGGCTATGTCCTGCTCTGAAAAGTTGAGCCAGTTCGTTTTCAGCAGGAACGGGTTAGCGGCAAAGTAGTCGAGTAGTTCGGTTGTCATGGTCGTTGGATGAGGTTATGAGAAGGCTACACTCGATTTGATCGTACCGCCATCGTTGACGAACCATTTGATGGCGCCTGATGTGGTGTTTTTCCAAAGTATGGATTTTCCGGCTGGCAGGTCAGTTGTGGTTGGGTCTGCGGAACCGGATGCGAAATTGAAGCTCATTGAGCCGTTGACCTGTAACTTGTCGCGGGTGTTGTTGGTCGTTGTGTTGATCATTAGTTCACCACTAACAGCGAACCGCCCCCATTCCGTAGCTGCCTGATTGTCAGCATTAGCCGACGCAATGGAGTTGAACGTCAAATCTCCTGATGTGGTTGGCTTAACAACCACGCCTTTCAAGCCTCTGGTGCGAAACGTAGCATTACCAGTACCTGCCTGAGCGAAAAAAGCAACAAAGGGGTTGCCCGTCGTGCTTTCGTGCCCCAGTGTCGCCATATAGCCACTAGTAGGATGTCCCCATTCAACGTCATTCGCGTTCGCATTCGACGTGTTTCTAGCAGTTATAAGGGCTGTTGTTTGGCTGGCTGTAGGGCCAATTACCAAACTGGTCGGATTCGCCCACTCCGCATACACGTTCGTACCATCCGAAAACAACCTGATTTCAATAACGCTAGCCGAAGTCGTCGGAAACGTGGGTGTAGTCGAATTCGGCCATTTCCAGTTCGTACCGAAACTAAGCGTATGCCCTGCTCCGCCAATCGTTACCAGTAGTATGCCCTGCTGACCAAAGCTGAGTCCAGTCGGATTGGCAAACGTACAGTTTCCCGACGTGGTGACGTTAAAGACGTTGATCGCTGTTGACCACGCCCAACTGATGCTACCCGATGCAGACGAATTCGTGGTCGTCGTGACGGGATTACTGGTAATGGCTATATCGCCAGTGCCAGTAATTGAATTGCTGTTGATCGTCTTAAACGTTGGCGTACCCGTCAAATCCGAATAAGCCCCCGTAAACGCAACAGGCTTCAAGTCGTTCAGAAACTTCACCACCTTGCCCCATGCAGTTAACAGGCTGTCTGTATCGACAGGCAACACCCGCGACACGGCTGCAACAAGGCCAGTAAGCAGCGTAGAGCGTACCCGACTTTCACTAAAATACTTATTGATTGACCCTTCGTTTACCGAATCGGTCGAACCGGTTGTATTAGGGTTTGTAATAGGCATCTCATTTTTCAGATTAGTTGGTTACGGTGATAAAGGCTTTCCCCGTCGTCGCGCACAAGATCTTGATGGCGACGACGGGGCAAAAATGCGGGGGAGACTCCCAGGAGCCGCCGTTAGCCGCCAGCATCATCGATGTAGTTGCCGTAGGGGTTCCGCCGTCGAGTTGAATGTACATGACCGTATCTGAGATATTTTGAATCAACAGATACTTTCTACCAGCTTGAGCCGCTAACGCTGTTTGCGCCGTCCCACCCGTCGTAATGGTTCCGGCCGTGTGGGTCACGCTCGATTGCGAAGGCGCAATTTCTACCGGCACCCGTCCGCCAATGGCATCCGGTAACTTAGTACCCAGAAGTGTAGTCCAGTTACCCAGCATTCGTTTGATAAAGGCGATGATCGAGAATGAACCGGTATCACTACTAGCGGCTGCATCGCCTTTGGCACCAATGGCGGTGTTAATGGCGGCCAGGCTGGTATTGCCCGTGTCCTGACGGGCGGCTGTTGCGGCCGTGGTTGCCGAAATTGGGTTATTCAGCAGAGCTGTGAGCTGGTCCACAATTCCGCTAATGTCGCTACCGGCTGGATTACCGGCCGGTGGGTTGCCGCCGATGGTATCCAGGGTATTGATCGGTATGGTCACAATCACCGTACCCGATGAGCTGGTCAGAATGATGGTCGGTATGGTACCATCTTTCGGTGTGATGGTCGGTTGAGAAAGGTATTGAGGGTTTCCATCCCCTTTGTCCACTTTCAAGCCTTCGGCGGCTTTGGTAATGACTACGCCCATGAGTGTATTGGATTAAGATTCGAGTTCGTCTTTTTTAAGAATTGGATCTAAATGATCCGTAATGATTCGCCACTGTCTGAGCGTGAAATAGCTCTGTTTTTTACGGTACCCAGCCTGTTCCAGTAGGTTGATCAATGTCACGGGCCTACCTTTTTCATCGTTTTCAACAGCCGTGGCCAGCCAGCCCGATAGCACGTCCCGACTGCAACTATACCGCCTGAGTAAGTTTTGCAGGGAATACGGAATGGTGTCATTGAGCCTGGGCATCTTATTGGAGCTTCACGGTTTTACGAGCGTACTTGCTGGGATCGGCTTGCACCTGTTTCCAGACCTTGACCACATCATTTAGGTTAGGCACCTTCGAGAGCGGACCTTTATAGTCAATCGCATCATTGGTTTTGCCAATGGTGAGCGTATTGGCCATTTGATAGAGTTTCGGGGGCACGAAATTGAGGCTATGGTACACGAATACGATGTCCTGGTTTAAGTGTCTCCGGTTGGCCAGGAGTTGTTTCAGCAAAAGCGGAATGGCCCCTTCGAAATAGCCGGATGCATCATCGAACACGATCAGACAGTTGTAGGCGTACTTGACAAGCTGCTCTAAGGTTGCCTTATTATCGATGATCTTGAGCCGATAGATACCCGTCGATTTCCAGAGCTTAAGCTTACCTAAAGGCATTTCGGGATACTGCATCGTGTCTTTGGTATCTTTTAGATCGATCCACAAAACACCCATGTTATTGGCACGAGCGGCCGGAACGACCTGTTGCAAAAGGAATGTCGTTTTACCTGAACCCGGCACGGCAATCATAATGTCAACGTTATTCAGCCTTTGCATTCTTCAAGAGTCCGAGCGTAGCGATGGAACTAAGTTTATCCCCCCAACTATCGGGCAAGACCTGAATGATCCGGGGAGCCATGATCATCAGCACGGCCAGCAGCAGTGCCATTTCGGGTGAAATCGATACGCTACTGTATTTCTCCAACACTTTCGCCAGTGGCTCTTTGAGCTTGGTTTTCTCCCTGGGTGTAAAGGGAATCGCTTTGATCGCTTCTTTGCAGTCAGTCACCCGGTTTACTGCATCTAAAAAGGGGTCGGTTTGCACCGTCCGATTTTCTTCCAGCAGTGTACCCGCCTTGATCTGCTTGGTTTCCTCCTTATACCGCCGGATCAATTCAATATCATCCGGCTCCTGGTATTTAGAGCGATAAACCGGTGTCAGTACACCCGTTTGCAGACTGTCAAACAGGTTGATGAATAACCCGGCATCCTCTACATAGTCCTGGAACGATTTTTCGGGTTCGGCATCCTCTAAACCGTCGTCCGTATCATCGTCCGGTTTGAAATCATCCGGGTTGGTCTGATCGATGGGTTCCGCATCAAAATCAGGCTTTTGCACCGTACTCGTGGGTGCATTCAAATACGATGATAAATCAATCGTAGGGTTATTGTTGGGGTTGAACGATTCCATGATTGATGTCCTTATAAGTGACCCAGAATTGAATGAGGTAGGTAAGCGGTTCGCGTAGGTGCGGGTGATCGTTCATCAGTTGCTCAATGACCTGGTTAAGCTGCTCCGAGGACACATCTTTTTTCTTTTTAGAAAATAGGTTCATCGGGTTCATCCCAAGTTGAGAAACCAGGCTCATCCATTTGATTTTTGGCAGTTCAGCCGCCAGTACCGGCAAGGCCCAAATAACGTTGCTGATGGCTTGGCTGTACTGGTCCCGTTGGGCAATGATGTGCATGAGCTGGGCTTGGTCCACTTGCACGAGTGTCGGTTCTACTGCCGGCACAAGGGGGTTAGTTTCCGAGTTCAAGGCGCGAATAGTGTTTAAGTTTTTTCCGGTAATCTGAACGCGTGGCCATGATGGATCGACACCCGATTTCGACGGCCTTGATTAGATCGTTTTCTAATTCGGCCGTATAGTCACTGTCTTTGGGCTGCTGCAGTAATGCTTGATAGCGATTGTTAAGATCTTGCAGGGCCGTTTCTAAAAGCTGGTTTCGGCTGGTCAGGCTTTCTACGTCCGTGGCCAGTTCCTCACTGGGTTGCGCCGGGTTGAAATAGCTTTCCAGAATGGCGCGGACCAGCTCCGTTCGGGTGGTGCCCCGTTCTTTACAGGCCTCATCGAGCCGCTTAAGCAATCGCATCGGTTGGCGGACACTCAGCGTGCCGGTCTTATCGGCTTCACCACTGGGTTCGGGCACCGGGGGCCGGTCGGGATTGTCTTGTGGGTTGTCGGTGTTTTCCATAGTTGTCATACAGGCTCTAAAGTTGTATGACAGCGCGGGGTACGAGTCCGAAAGATTTGCGTCAATTCGTGTGAATTTGCTTTAAATTCTGTGAATTAGTACCTTTCGATTACTCAACCCATACCGTAACGGGTACACCTTCTCGTAAAAATGAAACTGGCTACCTTAAGCCGTAAAGAAGTCAAAACCAGGCTTCAAGTATCGGATTATATCTTTAAGCGGCTGCTTCTGGACTCCAATTCGACGGATGTATTACAGCGACCGGATCAGCGCATCTTTCCGGTATCGGCCTGGGTGAAGCTCTTTGAGCATTGCGGGGTACCGCTCACCGAAGCCAAGCACTAACCTTTATAGCCGTATACAGGGCTGTAATCGGTGAGTGCCTGGTCGATTTGGCTATAGAGCGTATACAGGTATTCGGGTAGTTCGACCTGTTGCATGAGCGTGAATTGAAACGCCTTATGGATGGCCACGGCCTGAGCGAGTGAAAACCGAACGGCTTTCCCTTTTTTGGAAAACAGAATGGCTTTTGGATCACTCAATTTGAGTTCGGCTAAAATCAGCATGGATTGATTGTCGAATAGTTGCTGTTTCGAGCGGAATTCGTCGATAATGGTGTGTACAGCCTGGTTACGAAGTGTAAACAGGTAGTTGTATACATAGGCATCGAGTTTCAAGGTTATCGGGGGCATAGGTAGAATAGCGATAAAAACCGACGAATTAACCCATTTTTGGGCTGTATACCGTTCAATCGTTGATGTTCAGCTTTAATTAACTGCTGTATTTCTTCAATCGATTCATTTATATACACTTTATCCTCATCGTCAAAGATCAATATCGTATTGTTATGTTCCGTTGGATATTCGCATTTACCAATTTTTCGAACAGTATCCATGTTAATTGTTCGTGGCCAATAACTGCCATTTTTGACGTAATTCAGTTGAATGAATGTGGCCATACCAAATTTTATTACTGTGAGCTGGTACCGATCGATACCTAATCGATCCTGGATCTCAAAAGATTATTTTGTCAAAGTTCAATGATTCGACCGGCACCGGCACCGGTTAACCAAAACAAACAACCATCATCAGGACTCAATCGACGATACGTAAAAAACACATCCTGGTAGTGCATTATTTGGCTAAATAAATCACGATTACCTTCAAATACTATTCCGTTTACAACTTTCCGAAACAGCAAATATTCTCCGTTGGCCGTACCTATATAGCGTAAGGCATAGGGATTGTCGATCTCAAGGCTATAATACCCGGCCGATGTCTTTTTACCATTGCCTAGCTTCTGAAAATCTTGTCCAGGTGTAAATTCGATAGGCCCAATTTTCAGTGATTCCTCCTTAATAATCACTTTCGACGAATCGATAACAGCAAAGTAATTGTAGGGGTCACCCGATGTTGGAGCAGCTATATCATAGCCTTGATAATTCCAGACTTGTACACGCATGGCTTACGACAGATAATCGACGGGGTTCAAATAAGAACCTTTTGCATCCTTAAGGGTAAAGTGAAGGTGTGGCCCCGTTACCTGACCCGTACTACCTACATAGCCAATCAAATCACCCTGGTACACCTTATCACTCATTTTGACAGCATACTTGCTCAAATGGGCGTAACCCGACACAAAGCCATTGTCATGCATAATGGTGAGCTGCTTACCGCCTGATGCATTTGTATATAAACTTGTCACACGGCCGTCTGCCGGTGCCAGGATGGACGTACCTTCGGGACTGGCAATGTCGATACCGTTGTGAAATTCGGGCTGACTGTTAATCGGGTTGATTCGGTTGCCGAATTCGGATGTAATACGGCCGTGGACAGGCCAAATCAGCCGGTTGGCCTGGTTGCGATTGCGACGAAACAAGACGGCCGCTACACCGGTAGCGAGTAGTGAACCGGCAATCAGATAGCGTTTTAGAGTAGACTTCATTTCAGAAGAAAATTTTGTGTGAAGGGTGAAAATTTGGGGGTTTAGCTCCTGATCAGGCACGGGCCCGATCAGGAGCGGGGCGCATCGAGGGTATTTTTCGTCGATTCGACCAAAGATTATTTGCCTAAAAGCATAAGCAGAATAACGGCAGGAACCTTGTCTGGACTTAATTGAACGACTGGCGATATACTTTTCAGATCAGATTCTTTTTCCTCTTTCCGTTCAGTTTCCAGAAAATGAGCTGGTGATGCAAATTGGCTGGTATCATACGATGTAACATGATAGGTAATAGAAGGGTGCCAGGTATCTAGTTCACTGTTATACCTACGCTTAAACCGAACGTAGCGGTTATGGATAGCGTAATACGAAATTTCAGTACGAACAGGAAGAAAATCATGTACGTATACCTCTGAATAGTGAAAGACTTCCATAGCTGTATTACCGTTTTGTTGGATACTTTTTTAACAATTCCTGCATAGCAGCATTGGCCCCTTCGGCCGTGGTAGCTGTGTGTACAGCGTGTTGCAGATCAGCCGATATGTCATTATTGAATAATTCGGGCTGAAAGGCGGAATGTTTGTAATACCACGTTTCCATGCATTTACGGCTAAATTTTTCAATTCGGGCATGACAGAAATCCTTTAGCTCCTGTAGATTCCGAAAATTGTATTTGCTGTGATCGAGTTCGGGGTTATAGAACTCCTGACGCACGTTTTTACGTCGATCTTCAATAGGTGGGACTTTCCCGGTCCGAACATAATGCTTGTAATACATCTCCAAATAATCTGTAATTACAGGCGTGTCATACAGCCAGCCATAGGCTTTAAACGTATGCGGAAAAAGTTCGAGAATAACCGGGTGAAGATCTTTCGGAAGGGCTGCATTTTGCTCGTATACAGTAATCAAATCACACTTGATCAGGTAGGGCAAAACCGGATTGATTAGCTTTTTATAGAGCAAGGTGAGCTTATTAGGGTTCTCTGGTCCTTTTCCCTTGCTGTATCCAGTCATTTCCGGGACTTTATTGCCTGGATAACCAGGTGTCAATTCCATTACCCAGCGAAACGTACTGTTTAGAGGGTCAGATTCGAACGTTTCTTTGGTTGTATTACGACTGTAGGGGTAACTCGCATAGTTTTCCATCGCAGAATTTTGGGGTTTGCGCCAGCGTATGACGCGATTTAAGGCACTGTAAACGATTTAGTTTTGTGGATAAGTCGGGAGCCGGTTCAATTTTTTTTCGCGCGCCCTAACTAGTTAACTTGTTAACAGGTACCTAAAGTGACACTTTTGATACCCTGGACTAACCAGATTAACTTTTTATATAGAGCTACCCTAACCGAATAACTGCAATTCGGGTGCTAAAAAAACGCCTGACGGCTACGGATATACGTTTCCCGGTTTGTCTCCCGAAATCATTTTTTTTCGAGCTACATAGCGGTTGCGGAATGCACGCAAAAAAGTAGCTGACTGGTTTGCAACCCAATCAGGCATTCAGTTGGTCAGTATGGTAGCCGCAATCAGGGCGGCTTGAAACGGTGTCTCACAGTCATAGGGCTGTTTACAGGTGAAATATGGGCGTAATACGATCAAAGAGGGGCTGTATACACACCCTCACACCCCGTATTACATCGGGTGTATACAGCAACAAAATACCGTAAACGGTGACATTTTGCGCTGTTTGCTACTGGCAAAAGAATCGAACCCTTGCTTCGGCCACTAGTGTATACAGCTTAGCATTACACTACACGCCTACCCTTTTCAGTATAATTGATCATTCAGCCCCGCCCTGGTCGTTCCAGGGCGGAGGGGTCTTTCCCCACTCGTCAGGTTATCCGCCTGAGTACATCAAGGATGCCGTTGCACCCTATCTAGGATAACCGGCCTCGTTTGGCTAGTTATGGGTTAGATTTGTTGCAGTACCCGGATTCGAACCGGGAAGACGTTCGCCCTTTCTGATGGCCCACATATGAAACCGTTGAAACCATGTACCATATCATCAGATCGGAGTGTGAACAAGTCGGGTCACTCAGCCCCTACCACTACCAGTGGCCTTACTGCAATATGCCGGTCTTTCCCGGCTGTCACCCTTCCGTCCCTATCCCTGTCATTGCATGGCCGGGTTTGCCAGTGCTTTCGTCGCGTCGGTATGCTGCTACCGCTTTCCCTTCACGATGATCAGTCGTTACTGGTAGCTTCTGGGAGGTCGTTATTCGTTGTATAAGGCTAGTTTAGAACCCGTTAGCGGCATTTCGATCATCACGTCACCAATGGGGTTGCCGATGATGGTTTCGACGGACCGTTTGCCCCGACTCGGATCAAAGCCCCAGGCATCGATAGCCCCATCTTTTTCCCGGAACATGGCATCCGGCCGGCCGCGACGGGCACCCGGCTTGTTCGCATAGGCACCATCGAAAGCCGATGCATGTTCCAGGATGGTAGTACCATCGGTTTGCGGCTCGATCCACGTTTCAGAGTTCTTAAACCGGTAACGCATATACCGCCAGGGCTTGCCCTCAGTCCGCTTACACTGATTGTAGAAATACCCAGCTACTAACCCAGCATCGTGTGATCGTAGGGGTTGCGGGGGGAAATTGTCACTGGTGGGATCAGGACTAAACTTGTTGCGCTCATCGAACATGACATAGCCCGACGTGCGGCAAAGCCCAATGCAAAAGATATTACCGACCTGCCAGTCAAAATCAACGGGGGGATGTCCCATGTTACTGACCGTATCGCCGTTGGGTTTCTGGCGTTCGTAGTAGAAATTATTGTGCTGAAACGGGGGGTTAGGCGGTAAGCCCTCAATTTTATTCCAGTCGATGTAGACTAAATCGGGATGGGCAAAGCCGCGCTCGGCTCCCATGCCGTAAGACATTCGTTCGGCCGCAAACGCTTTGTTGAAGTAGCGTGACGCGTAAGCAACCATATCGGGATAGTGCTTAATGAAGGCACCCACCTTTTGGGGCCGCATGGCCGTAAAATAGGCGATACCATCCCTAGCGGCTTCCGGGCTGGATACCATCTTTTTGAAATACGGATGGTTCGGTGGCACGCTCGCTCCACCCGGATACTGGAAATTCCAGGGGTCACCGTTGTAGTTGCCCCACCCGCCATAGGTACCAAAATTTCGAATGTCGAGTCCCACTTCTTCGTAGATGATCCGGCGTTCGTCATGGAACCAACGCAAGTGAGGAGCATAGGGATCAGACGTACCCATAATGCCTTCCATCAGCTCGTTTCCTTCGGCAAAGCAAATCGGAATCATCCGGGCAACCCGGCGAACGGCCTTTTCAGCCGCTTTGGCGTTGGCTGGATCGTTTAGGCTTTCCACATTGGGAAAACCGGTCTTGAGCAGAAAGTCAGAGTGTGTCCACTCAAAGCGGTTTTTGTCGGGCTTGATACTCGTATCCATCACCGCTTGCATACCCGCTACCCCGATCATGTCTTCCGACGCAATATCAATGCGACGGTTCGTCATAACAATCCATTTCCCGTCGATGAGCTTGTATCGACCGCCGTTTTTGGCTCCATTATTGAGCCACATTTCCCGCCGTATAAACCAACTTGGATCGTCTACCAGCATGATTAAGCTGTTTTAGGAGGGTTGCCAAAATAAATCGTTGCTTGCCCTTTTTTCCGCTTGTCGAGTGGAACCACATCGGGGGAAGTCGAAGTATACACCAGGATCGATACTTCGGTACCCGGCCGGTATTCAAACTCAGCAGGAAAGCCAATCGTAGGCGGTTGGCCCGTATCCGACACATAGATTTGCTCACCCGGACCAGGCACTACCGCCACTTTATTGTACACTCTGGCTAAACCATCTTTCCAGCTCACGACCGGATCAAACACGTCGGAATTCATTTTCCGTATGACGGTTTTGCCAAAATCCTGGGTGGGTGCCGGTTTGGTGCTCGTGGGTGTGTCCACCGGTGCAGGAGCGGCCGTAGCCGGTGCGCTAACTACGGGTGTAGTTTCGTTAGGGTCTGTTTCGTCGGGCAAGTCCGATTGCTCCCAGTACAACCGCCCATCGGGGAAATATCGCTTTCGGTAGCCGTCCGGCCGGGTGAAGCCGGGTAAGGGATCATTGCCATAGTTGGAGCTTTCTGGACCAGACGGTTTGCCATTAAGGGGTGTATAATCGAGATTATAACCGCGCGGAAGAAAGGTATCGGGGTTATCTTTTAGAACTTGAATTAGCCCATCGACTCCATTGATTGTACATTCACAAATCAAGTCTTGGCCTTTTCTGCCTACCAGATTTCTAGGCTCACCGGCAACCGGTTTTTGGGCTAGTACCGGATCAGTCACCGGCGCGGGGTTGGTTGGTGTCGCTGGACTAATTTGCAGCTTTGTAACCGGCCAAAACTCAGGCCCATTAGGGCCAATAACAACCACTTGGTATTGATCGAGTTGCATGCTTAGAATAGCTTTATTTGATCGGTTGTACCCACTAACTTCTGCTCTTTATCAAGCTCCTTAAGGATCTTTTTTGCTTTCTTAAGGTCCATGTGTTTCCCCGTAGCCAAAAGCCGATTGGCTTCGTCCACTCGCTCTTGTCTGGTCATTCGAAGGAATGGTTAAGGTGGGTAGCCTTGTCATAGATATACACATCCGTTACCGGGAACTCCCAGTGGCGTAACTCAAACATGCAGAGCCGTTGAAAATTGGCCAGGCTATGTTGATCGTTGTTATACACGATCTTCGCTTCGGGGCCAAGTTCCTTTATCTTTTTCTTGATGTCACGGTAATGGACCGTTTTGGGCTTAGTAGCTTCCATCGGGCGTAGGGTACAAGATTTGTTCGATCCGGTCGAGTACGTAGGCGAATACCAGCAGAAACAGCGCAACCAATACAGGTAGATACAGGGGGGCACAAATTGCCCACCAGGACCAGGACGCAACCGGACTAGACGGGCTAAAGTGCAGCAGCACCAGTTTGCCGAAACAACCTAGTTGAACCGTCAGGACGGCCCACGGGATCAGTCGATACCTAGACATGAGAAGAAAGCAGGTTTGACAAGTTAAGGGCGTTGATCAGCTTGCGTTCGACCCCTTCCAGTTTGAAGCAGAGGCCATTCAAGCTAGGCTCCTGCACCCGGTTCCAGTTGATCGACTTGCGGCAATAGGTCAGGAATTTTTGTTCTTCTTCCAGGTCACGCAGCAGCTTGTGAAAGGACCAGAAAAACCAGATCCGGCCGTACCAGGGCAAGGTGATAATATCCTGATAGTTGTACAGGTTGTCGAGCCGTTTTTCCAGGGCTTGGCTGTAGGCCGTGGCGCGTTCGTCCTGGGTCAGATTGCCCATTTCGTCGAGCGCGTAAACAGTAAGGGGGGATAACATCGCAGGTAAAGGTTACAGGGGAATAGTATTAGTTTTGTTTGTTTTTAGACGAAAAGAAGAGCGGCCACATAGTAACCATGTCACTAACAGTCCCGGCAACCATAGCCATCATAATGGCAATTATCACCGCATCGGCCGTCGAACTATTCCACCACCGGGCATTGCAAAAAATCAAAACCAACAGCAAGGGGCCAACCCAGGACGCAAAAAACCTAAGCGCCTTAAGACTGAGCATCCATAAGCGATTATTCATCCTTGCCCTTTCCTCGGTTGTCTCGCTGTTCGCGCGGTCGGGTGTACTGTTCTGGCTGGACATGTTCAAATTGGTGCTATTACTGACGTTAGTGATTCTGCCGATCATTCAACTGGTGCATCTTAGCTTCCAGGCCATCAAAGAGGCTGAAAACGAAACCAATCAGGATAGACAAGGCTATAAGAATGGTATAGGGTATGACCAGGACAATCACTAGACAATCACGAAGCCAGTTTTTCACAAGTACAGGTTACGCGGTTTTAACTCGTTTACGGTTAATCTTGCCAGGCTCACGACTCGCAAGAGGTTGTACCTTAACTTCAAAATTCTTGTAGAACTCAAACCACTGCTCGAAGTCCATTAGGAATTTGTCAGCCCACCACTCTGCTTGAGTGAGAAGCCCATTATTAATAAGGACATCCCGCAGATCCCGATGCATTTTATGAAGCTCGAAGCCCTCATAAATGGCAGTCTTTAAAAAGCGTTGCTCAACACCGTGGAGCTTCAGCTCATCATACACTTTCTGCTTGACCCAAGGATCGAGTTTACCTAATTCACTATAACGGTGCCAAAGCGCATTACGCTCCCGCACAGACTGTGTATTAGTGGTTAACTCAGACATTGCTTGATCAGACACAAGTAAAATTGGATTAGGTAGGTATGCTTGACGAAAACTTTAGAAAATTATATCATAATTTAATTATGACCTGTTTGCTAGTTTATCGTCAAACATATAGTTTTACGCTGGTTAGAGTAAATATTTACGCTGGTCAGTGTCAAACCATGTGGCAATACTAAAAGGTAAAATAGAATTTTCCAACCAAAGTAGAAATATTTTTTTATGCAACAGAAGATCAAATCAGACCTTTCCGAAAGGTTCGAGGATGTCAAGAGGCACTTTGGTCTGAATAACAGCCAGTTATCTAAACTAGCAGAGGTTACACCACAAGCAATCAATGATATTGTTAATGGTGTAACCGATAATCCACGGGTGAGCCTAATCAACAAGATAGCTACCAAACTAGAAATTAGTATAGATTGGTTGCTGAACGGTAAAGGGCAAATGGTACCTGGTACCGAAGAAGGCAAGGTTAGTCAAGGCGATAGCTCCATGCTAGAATTTATGATTCGGCAGATCGAAGAAAAAGACAAGATCATCAACCATTTGATGTCTCGCCAGGGAAAGCGTAGGGGTGTATCCGGTCAGCCGGTTTTGGCCTTTGCAGCCTAATTTTTTTGGGCAATCGGGTACAAAATCGGGTACACCAGTTTATCTTTATAGATAAATCGGCTTTTTTACGTAAATTAGCGGTGTAGAACGTAGGGAGTGACAATCCCTCTCTCTCTGCTCAACAAACACTAAAGCACTCATAATCAGCGATTTGAGTGCTTTTTTTGTTTACAACAATTACTAGTTATTTATTACTTAAAATAACCGCTGTGTATCAGATGTATCAAAAATTTGCCGCTGATATAAAAGCTGGAAGAGAATTCTCTGATAGAATTCTTAATGATTTAATGTATAAAACTAATAAAAATGAAGTAAGACAAAAGCTAGAGGAACGCCTTAATAAGGAATTAAGTACCAAGAAGGTACTTTATGCTGACGAAAGAAAAATCATTCAATATAGAATTACTAAACTTAGAGAGAATCTTTTAAAAGATCATTATATTACATATTCAAAAATAAGATACGGATACATTGAGTATGTAAAATCCAATAAAAATAGTTATTACTTTGATTTAAAAAGTGTTTTTGAAAAGACATCTGTATTTGACATTGATAACACTATAGAAGAGATAGCATACTCCATTTACAACTCGAATCTAATTCATGTACTAAAAAAAACGAATCAATTACTTGAATTAGAAAATTTATATCCACTTAGTAGAATATTATCAAAGCTATACAAGTTCACAAATTCAATTTACAAAGCAATAAAAAATAATTTTTATTCAATTTTATTCTCAACTATTTCCATTTTTATATTAATATTTTATTCAATTGGTAAGTTTGATTTAGATATAAAAACAGAGTCCCAACAAACCATATCACTTGCTCTTTTAGGTGCCGTTGCAACTTTTATTGGCTTCGGCGTTGTTTTTATTCAGCTATCATTTGATAATTACAAAAAATACTATGGTACTTACTCAAAAGTATTATTATTTAATGCCATTGGGAAAGAAATAATAATCATATTTATTTTAAATATAATTACAAGTATTACGTGTGCAATAGTTAACAAAAAATATACTTATCATTTCTCTGAAGGGAATATAGTGAATCTACAAACTACATTCTTCTATTTCAATGTGTTATTATTTTTATATTTTCTATTTTTATTAATACACAAAATAATATATATTTTTGATTATTCTTTATCAAATAAAGATTTACACAATACCATAAAATCAGTAAAACTGAGGAGTATTAAAGAGTTCATTGAAACTTCAAATAATCGTGAAGACACAGATTTAGCTCTAAAGAATTTTACTGATAATCCAGTTGAGGTAATCACCGAAGTTACTTTAAACTATTTATCGCATGGCAATCAAAAAACAGCCATCGCTATTATTAAGGCAATAAGGAAACACTTTCAATTTCTTATTGAAATTTCTCATTCAAATAATACGAATATTCCCAATGTTTCCGAAATAGTTATTGTATTCTATAGAGTGATATATAAGATTATCAATTATAATTCTAATGATCAAGATTTAACAAATGAATGCTTCGAAAATATTAGGGAATTTAATAAGTTAATTTCTGCCTACAACATTGATGTAGTTTCATTAGAAGCAATGTTGAATCTTATAGAATCTGCATTAAATTTATCATTTAAAGACCCTATTAATAATAGTATATTTACTAGATTAGAATGCTTTAGTTATAGTTTATTTTGGCAAATGTTATACAACACACCACCTTGGTACGATGTACAAACAGGTTCTCCTTCTATATATTCACAAAGGGCTTTAGTCTATGCAAACACACAAAATCGACTTAATGTCTTGTGGCGTTTCACCAATATATTATACAATTTTATATCGTCTTGTTTTGATCTAGAAAAGAATATATCTACAAATGGCCTCTATCATATTTTAGAAATATATAAAAGGTTATTAGAAAATAATATAAGCTACAATTTTAGTCATAGATCAAGGTACTATTACCTAGAAAGGTTATCTAAGGAAAATGTAGATTTATATAAACTTGCTTTTGTAAGGCTCGATTTTTCAACATTTAAATTTGATTCATTTAGAGAGAACACGAGGCACTTTAGTCCGATTAACACATTACTACTAGATCATTTAATTAAATATGATAAATCACAAATATCACATATAATATTAGACAACTATTTATCATGGTGCAATTTCGTAATGTGCAGCCCGAAAAGTGTAGATTTTACTTCTGAATTAGTAGATGACTCATTAAATTTATTATCAAGTTTGTTATACTATCTTAAACAAAATTATTTAGTATATGAACCAAAAGGCATAAAACAATCGACTAGGAATGTAATAGAATCCTTCAATAGAATAATTGACTTCTATTACATTTTTGATTATTCTTCTGATCCTACATTTAATAATATATTAAACGAGATCAATAATAGGTTTTGGAATTTTAAAGTTTTTAGACTAAAAGAAATAAATGTACCCTACAATTCATTTATGAGAAAACTTGATCTGATAATATCAAAAACATCCAGAACAAATACAACAACTTAAAAATGAAGCTTCTAATTTTTCCCAGTTATAATGAGATATTCCCAAATCATGAGGAAGAAAGTATTAACGATATAATTAGCAAAGTTTCTTCTAAAGAAATTCTTAAATTATTATCAAGAATTAACAGAGATCTATTCTTTAATAGGAATGATACGGTTACAAGTGAAAAAATATTTTATGATTTGTGCAGTAATATTAACGAACTCGATAGGAATAGCATTATAGACAATTACAATAGTTTTAAATTACAAAAAAGAAGATATGACCCAAGTGTAATAATTTTCTTAGAGATAACTATACTCGATCTGATGATCGAAGTTTTCAGGGGAATCAATTCATTAGAATATAAAGAATCCGACAAGGAACTTCTTTCAATTACGGTATTAAAAGGTCTTCTTACTTGCAACAGTGTTTATGACAGAAAATTAAAATATAAGTTCCCAAGTGGGATAGACCCAAATAGCAATTTCGTTACTGGTATTCATCAATTTGGATTTTCAACCCCAAGGGATATTACTTATCTTATAAATATTTCTTCTGAGTTCTTTAAATATTTAAGTAGTAACAGTAAACTTAAAATCTATTTAGATGAATTCTTGAATCAAATGCAAATAGATGATTATCGAAAATATATAAATTTCATTGCTTCTGCGTCATTTCAAGTATTACTGCAAAATAATTATAGGTTATCATTGAATGAATATTACAAACCCGAGTTAAAACACATATTTGATTCTCTTTCGATTGATCTCAGTCAAAGTACAATTTATGAATTACCTATAAATTATGATAGGGACTACAAATTATTAAGAGAAAAGCCTATACTAAAGATTGAAGACAATACTTATTGTATATTAGATCAAAATTTTTTATTAGATAAACTACATATCGGTTTATTTTTCAGCATTTATTATGGCACTTCTTTAAAAAACAATAAGTCATTGTATGATAAATTTGATAACTTTTTAAGCGATTTAGGATTAGATTTTGCCGAAAAACAATTACTTTATAAAATAATTCCTAATTGTTTTCGGGAAAATAGCAATGCCATTTTAGTTGCAGGGGATAAATTTCAAATTGAATATTCGGATTATTACGTCAGAGAAAACGATAGTTTATTTTTATTTGAATTCAAAAATTATATTATTAATGCCGATGTAAAAAATTCTTTAGATTTTGACAAAATCTACAAAGCAATAGTCAGCAAGACATATGAAGAAGAAGTAAGAAATAAGAAAGGAGAAGTAGTTAAAATAAAAAGTAAAGGTGTTAAGCAACTAGCAAATACTATTAATCAAATAAATAAAGGCGGTTTCGAATTTGACTTAATTGAAAAAAGTAACCAAAATAAGCTATATGTGTATCCAATATTAGTGTATACAGATGAATTTTTCAATGTTGAAGGTATGCATGAAATTACGGACAAATATTACAACATCGAAATATCTAATATCACACAAGGCAGCCACCAAATTAATAGATTAATATTGATAAGCTTATATGATTTAATCCGTGTAAGCTATACAATTAATAAAAGAAAAATTCCTTTCGCTTATTTATTAGATTTATATCACGAGAGGCTAAAACATTTGACTATATTGAGTCGTGCGAAAAGTCAGAGCCTTATTATTGATGCGTGAATTAGTTTGTAATGAAGGCTATTTCCTCTTTGTTGAAAAAAGCCTTAACTAACTCATGATTGGCTTGTAGATGTTTAATTTGTTCACGAATCGCAATTGTTAGCTCATCTAAATTAGTGAACACCTGATTCTTTAACTGACCTTTCAGGTAGCTCCAGATCAGTTCTACTGGATTCAGCTCTGGGCTGTAAGCCGGTAAACGCTCTAAATGAACTCGGTTTGGACGTGCTTTCAAAAAAGCTTTGACGGCCTCGCTGCGGTGGATGGCAGCCCCATCCCAGATCACCAGCATATTTCGTTTGCGATAACGCCCGCACAGCATAGTGAGGAACCAGACAATATCTTCACCCGTAAACGGCTGGTCTTGCCCCGCTACATAGATACGACCGTTAGGCGCAATAGCAGCGATCAAACTTAGATGAGCCCGTCCCGCTTGCTCAACTAATATCGGTGTTTGCCCCCGAGGGGCCCATGTGTTAGCCAGCATGGGTAACAAATAACAAGCCGATTCATCCACATATAAAATGACGCGCCCTTCAATTTGGGCTTTTTTTGAGTTCGGGTAAGCGTTCTTCTTTCCATTGGGCAACCGCTTGAGGATCTTGTTGATAGGCTTTGCGCTGCGGCTTCTGTCTGCTCCAGCCCACCTTTTTTAAAATCCGGCCTACTTGTGAGGGGTCATAACTGACAGCAAATAACTTTTTGATCACCTCATTGACGCGAGGACGGGTCCATATCTGGCCCGGAAAGCCATGATGCTCAGCTCCTTTATTCAATTCCTCAACTAGTTGAGCCAGTTGCGTATTAGTCAGCTTAGCTGTAGCCCCGGCAGGTTTGCGCCAAGTCAGTGCATCTTGACCTTGCTGACGATATTTAGTTATAGTGCGACTGACCCAGCCTTGAGTTAGCCCTAAGGCCTGAGCGATATCGGCCTGTTTCCAGCCTTCTTGATGGAGAGTGGCACATCGTCGGCGCAGGACTTCATATTGGGTCTGTTGATAGCTTGCCATAATGAAGGCAAGATACGAACATTACAAACCTATTCACGGATCAATATTCCCCATTTTACAAATTTGATACATGACCAATTACTTGATATTGACTTTAACGCAATTCAAACTCTAGTTTTTGATATACTGGGAAATGGAATGGACGTATTGACAGGCTTAATATTTGATGAAAGTAATAAAGACATTATAGACTAAATATATGTTTCTTCAATTTTTAACATGAGTAATTCAAAAATAGTGTAACACCCTGAAAATTAACAATATACACTGCAACCTATACAAAGCATTTGCTACCTCTTTTGATTCTTAAACCTTAGGCACAACAATTAAATAGGTTATAAATACTTATATATCAACCATTTACACTATTTTTTATTTTTCTTATGTAACTTTCAATTACAATATTCATAATTGATACCAATACTGAAAGCCCTTCGTTAAGGGCTTTCAGTATTGGTATCAATTAGCTCATCTTTCGCTTTCTTCTAGAAGCCTTGGCACATCGATAACAGCAGAAAGCTTTATCCATACGAATGCTTTCATACTTCGTGTTACAGTGTAAGCACACCTTTTGATAATAGACTCGATCTCGTCGGCGCTCGGCCCGGATGTACTTGAAATTACGTAGGGGTTTTGGTTTCTCTTCTGTATTCATGGTTGGGATTGGTTGGTTAAAAATTGGACTCGATAATCCTTCGAAAAGGCTTCAATAGGCCTTCGATAGTCTGGCGAAAGATTGGAGCTTCTAATTGAATTGGTCAATAAAAAACCACGGCTGGTGAACCGTGGCTTTTATGAGTGCAGAATCGAGACGGTTATTTGGTTTTTGGCTCCAGTTCGTCGAAATTAAACTTTGTACGCAGCCCTTTTCCGGGGCCATACACCAGGATGTATTGCCCGGTTTGGGTATCCAGAATAATAGACCCCTGTTCGCCCGTAACGGCCTGGTAGCGTCGGTTCTCGTTGAAGCCCTGTTCACTCGGGCTATGTCTAGACGGTTTGAAATTAGTCAGCAGCAGGACGCCGGTCAGAGTGAGGGCACCCAGAAAAAACGAACGTAGGTCAATGGAAAAATGAATCGTTTTCATCGTTGAACGATTAGTTTATGTATGATTGGTTAAGGTAAAATGCTGTTGTGTTTACCCACCACCTACTCAGTATCTGTCGGGGCCGCTTGGTCGGGGCCCCTAAACGCCTAGATTTACAATGTGCTACGCCCACGTCCTGAAGGGCTGTTTTCGTAAGCCTTACTTGATAAACTATACGCCAATTGGTGACTAAGCTGGTTATTCTTTTTGCGCTGGTTGGGCTGATGGCCTGTCAACCCGACGACAAACTTACTGGAGTCGCTGCGGGAGCGGCTGGCCGGTATATCGTAACGGCTTACATCGACGGTGGCGACACCCTATTTTCGTTAGTACCCGGCTCATCGGGGTATAAACCCGGCATCAATAAGCTGGGCATCAGCAACTTCACCGTAGAACTTACCATCACCGGTTCCGATCAGCTTGCCCTGACAACTGCTTACTGGCGGAACGGCATCCAATCGACTGTCAGCAAAGCGGTCAGGGTCCAGCTAGGCAACTCCGATTATCGGTTTTCGCTTTCAGACACCAGCACGATCCCATTTTACGAAGGACGGGTTAGCCGATTTTCCGGTCTTTTTTACGAGCGCATGGTTGGTGGTGGATTCCGCATTCCTCCGGCTGGCTCCTCCCTTTCTTTGCCCTCTTCTTCACAAACTATTGTCATCATGGCCCAACCCGGTCGGTAATACGAATCGGTTCCTGTGGTCAGGGCTTTAGGAAGGTGCCGTCCAGTTGTCTTTTTTCACCAGTCAGTGTATACCGTTGCCGCTTAAAAACAACTTTGTTCGGGCAATCCAAAGCGATTCGTACTTTCAGCCTGATTTCTGAATCGATTCTATGACGCTCCTGCGAGTCTTTCAACTGTTCAGCTTTCTGGTGTTTTCGGCTCTTTTTCTGGAGAGTCTGTACTGGCTACTCAATCAGCCCAGCGACCTCCTGCTCATCGTAGCAGGTTTACTGATTGCAATCTACATCTGGATCAGCCTTAAAACGCGCTGCTTTACTAAATCCCCTTTCAAACCATGATCAAAAAACTTACGCTTGCCGCTATTCTCCTTGTCGTTATCGTTCTGTTCCTGGCCAACTCCTGCACAACGGTCGATGCCAGCCACGAAGGGATCAAAGTCAGCAAAATTGGCTCCGACCGGGGTGCTTCCGACATCGAGAACGTTACGGGCTGGATCTTCTACAACCCCTTCACGTCCTTTATCGAGCAATACCCGACCTTCACTCAGACCAAGGATTTCGACCCGTTCAATGTCAGTGCCAAAGGGGGAACCCTCTTCAAGATCGACCCAACCCTGAATTATCATCTGGTTAAAGGGCAGGGCGCCAATGTATATCGCAAATACCGCAAGGAACTGCCCGATATTGAAAACAATATCCTGCGTACCATTGTCTATAACTCCTACCGCGATGTAGCCAATGGGTTCTCCCCTGATTCACTGGTCAATAACCGGGTGGGGTTTGAAGAGCAGGTCGAGGCCAAGTTGCGGAAAGCCTTGTCGGACGATGGGTTCGCCTTCGAAAACATCACCTCCAACCTAACGCCCCCGGAGTCGTTACAGGCTATGATCGACGCCAAAAATACGGCCGTACAAAATGCTTTACGGCTCCAGAATCAGATAGCAGCCGAAAAAGCGTCGGCCGAAATCGCCGTTACCAAAGCCAATGGGATTGCCCGCGCAAAAATTATCGAGGCTGAGGCTGAAGCGCGTGCCAACGAGCTGAAGCAGAAAACTCTTACTCCGCTGCTGGTGCAGCAGGAGTGGATCAAGAAGTGGAACGGCCAGTTGCCTACCACACAGCTCGGCTCGGGCACGTCGACCCTGATTCAACTACCAACCAAATAACCCCTACCCAACTGATCGAAACGCTTTAGTCGATCAGTTGGGTTCGAATGCACTTTTACGTTGTTACGAGCCAGATCTGACCGAAATTACGCCCTGTTTATTATTACCCGAAAATCCATTTGCAGCCACTAATCGTAACTACTTACTAGCCCTGCCGTATTGTGTCAGTCCGTTAACTTACGAGCCGAACGAAACCCGTATAAGTACTTAAGTTGACTACGAAAACCAAACCGCTACTTTTTGGTTTATCATTTGTACGATATAAGTAAGTATGAACCTATCCAGCTAACCACTTATGCCTATTGAAGCAGTTTACCGAAAAAAACCTAGTAAGTAAATCTACTAATTCCCACAATGACGATCACGTTCACTCCTATTGAAATTCCGTTTAAGGTGGGCGCTACCGTTTTTGTCAATCAGGAACACGGACAGCGTCTTTCAACACCTAATGGACCCGTTTACCCCTATTTTGAGGCCAAAATCGAACGTATTTTCTTTGATGGACGGCTCGAAGAAATGAGCGTAATTGACCAACCCGTCGACACCTACGAACTGAAGGTAGCTACGGCCGTTTATGAACTCAAACCCATTGGACCTTATCAGGATCTGGTAAAAATGCCATTACGGCTGAAGTTGCCCATTAAGGAACCGAAACTGTTTGGGACCGAGCAGGAACTGAAAGATTACCTGAAATCGACCCAGAGCCCCTGGCCCGTCAGGCCTGATCTGGAAGACGCACCGTCTTAAACCAGTACTCCCGAATTGAAATAACCATATCGACCAGTTGGCTGTGAGTATACGGCTTGTTGATAACCGACTGTGCCCCCAGTTGATAGGCCAGGGAAACTTTGTCTGTATCATCAACACCCGTCAGGATAATGACAGGAATACCGGCCAGTGCCTTATTGATCTTAAGCTGCAACAGGATTTCAATGCCGTCGGGATAGGGCATATACAAATCCAGAAAAATCATATCAGGTTTGGCGGCTGGTTCTCTGAGTACTTCCAGCAGAATAAGTCCATTATAAAAAACCCGGAGCCGACAATTCGGTATAAACTGATGCATGGTCATTTCAAAGAGAGCAGCATCTTCCTCGTCATCATCGACTAGATACACTACTTTTTCGGGTTTACTCTCGGGTAGAGATGTCACGGTCATACGCTGTGCCTAAAGAAGTAAAGATATCTTTTCAGTGAGTAACCAATTAGCGACCAAACTTTCCCTCCGAATTTAGCCTATATCAACAAATACAGACATAACTTACTAATTATCAAAAGGTTATATAATAACATTTATTCCAAATTTATCGCGTACCAACACATAGATTCCCCCACAAGTCGTGTAGGCCAGGCCCTGGTGTTGACGTTCCTGCGTGATTAATCAAACAGATTCCTGTTATATGTTTCAGTAAGATGCCTTTCCAGCACTGCCAGGACGATTTTGCGCGCCTGTTCGGTCTGTACCTGATATTTAACCGAAAATGCATTCGTTAATGAAGAGAGAAGAATCGACAGGCCGGGCGACATATTGGTAACAAGATTATTCAGGGAGACCTTCAGCACGTCATCGTAACTAAGAAAACCAGCTTCCGGCCGATATGACGACTCTGACTCAGTCGGTTTCGCTTGAGCAGTAGCTCCCGTTTGATGCCATAATCGGGCTACTGTTTCAAATTCCATCCGAAAACTCGGATTCGTGTATCCATCTTCTATTGCCGTCCGGTGCTTTTCCAGAATAGACTCAACAATCGTTTGGTCCGACAAATCCCAGTACCACCAGTTATCTGCCTTGCCTTTTAAGAGAGGATAATGCCGTTGGTAAACGATCCTGAACAGATAGAGGAGTAATGTATTGAGCGCATCACAGTGGTCGCCCGGCATGAACAGGATATGCTGCATAATAGCTAACCAATGCCCTTTTAACACCGATTCGGGTAGCTCAATCCCGATCTGTTCACGCAGGTCATTCGCCTGATCGACTTCAGCCTCTGTAGGGTTCAAATCCTGTACGAAGCCGCTCAGATCAGAGAATACAATTCGTTTTTCCCGTTTGCCGAGTTGCCGAAAGCGGTTGATCAATTCGGAGTCTGAACCGACTCCCTGCGCAAACTGCACAACACGAACTTCATCTTCTAGGCGCATAACAAATCGGTTTATGGGTGAAAAGTATGGTGATGCGCTCATCGCGACTGATAGGGGCCAAACACCCCTTTCACCACCATGTTTTCATTGGAATCATCTAAACTGATGACCTGATACGTAGCTCCACCGGGCGCTACCCGAACCACAATATGGCCCTTATCGCTCTTTAATCGATTCAGCAATTCACCAATAACCAGCTTATTGGCTTCCAGCATATCGGTTGCAAACACATCCCGGTCACCGGGGTATATGTCCTGCGAGTACATCCGGTCCAGCACATCATGTCCGGGATGGTCGGACGACCACACAGGTATCACAAATACACGCGGTCGAAGAGCTGCCAACAGGTTATCATTTTGCGAATCCCGATTGCCGTGATGGTCAAGAATGTGCACGTCAACAGGGCCAACTACCTTCGAAACGGGTGTCTCGACGTCGTTCCAGGCAGGCGAACCAAATCGGACCACACCTGGCAAATCGCCCCCCGAAAAATAATCGAATGCTCCGTAGCGAAGCCGTATGGCAATACTGCACATGTTTTCGGACGGTAGCTGCGAGTTGTTCAGGGACGAGCGGTCGGGAAAGAGTTGCCGGGTGGTCGTTCCCGTACCTGTCCATAATTCCCCATTGACAATGATGTTTCGGATCTCAAACATCTTCGCGTAGGGTGCAGGATCTTTTTTCAGGGTAATCTGATCGGCTCGACCGGGCTTGCTTCGTTCAAAAACGGTGCCTTTCTGTTTGCTTTGCCAGTCGACAAATGCCCGGTAATTGGTCATCATTGAATTGTTCTGAGGGTAAGGGTAGGCATAATCGGGCCAGCCCCGATCAATCACTTTATCGATGGGTAGATAAGCAGCCACTTGTGTGATGCCTGTTAGCACAAAATTTCCCTGTTCGGCTTTGGGCGAGATGGATGACGGACTTCCCATGTGATCGTTGTGAAAGTGGGTCAACTGGGCGTAGTTCAGCCGGGGCGTTAGCTGACTCATTGTCATTACTTTGGTAATATAACGAGCGATCCATTCGCCTGGCTGCCGATCGGCACTGGGAACAGCCCTGGTATTTCGGGGGCTCAACGTCCGTTCGGCCGTTGGATCGAGGGCTCCGGCATCAATCAGCAGCGTTGTTCCATCGGGCAGGATGAAAAACGTAGCGTTTCCCCGACCTGTATTGATATGGTGGATATCCAGATTACCTGTCTTCCACGGAACCAGCGTTTGCCCTACGGATTGTGCATAGATGGTCAGGTTGCTTGCGTCTAACAGGACAATCAACAACCAGAAAAGAGCGCTTGCCTTCATGGTCAATACATGCGTAAAAAAATAAATTAAGCTGTTTAAACTTTTGTTTTTCTGGCCTGCTTTGCCCCTAAATCCCTTAAAGGGGAATTTTTTCAGCTGCGAGCAAAGTCCCCTTCAGGGGATTTAGGGGCAAAGTAGGTTCAAATAAGTACCGTGTCTATCTGGCAGAAGAAACGTTTAAACAGCTTCAGTACTTTGCCGGGTAACGAAGCCATTTCATCGTTAAAATTTACGCGTTTATCCCGCTGATTCCTGGATTGACGCTCATTTGCCAGCCTGATTGATACTGTAGTCGTAGGTTTGCCGACAGAATGTTTGTTCAGATTCTACCGAAATCATACACTATGGCTGAAACACTGCTCATCCTGTTTATCCTCAACCTAGGCACTGCTTTTGGGGCCGGTCTATACGAAAGCCAAATCGTTATTCCCCACTGGTTTCCTAAATCAGTCGCTGGTAACTATCAGGTCAATCCGTCTTCGATAGGCGAGTTTGATGTTGGGCGACGCTTCTGGGCATTTGTCACCACCCTTCCTCTTACCTTACTCACGCTGGCCAATCTGGTCGTTGCCTGGCAGGCACCTCCCCACAACCGTACTCTGTGGCTTGCCGCTGCACTCATTGCACTAATAGAGCGAATCAGCACGTTTGCTTTTTTTATTCCCACGATCATTCGGCTGCAAAACGACAAAGCACCTGATGTCCCCAAAAACAGCCGTTTGGCAGCACTATGGATTAGCGCCAACTACCTGCGAAATGCACTCGTTCTGGTCGCCTGGATTTTAGTTTTACTAGTTATTTCTAACTAATAGTTACTGAATGTGACTTTTAGAAAAAACAGAGTCTATTAGAATAGATGGTTTAGCACTATTCTCTTATACAATGAAACGTAAACTTCTTTTACCGATCCCTGGTCCCTGGACACTCGTTTTTGCTATCTCGTTTGCCTTATTCATGCTGTTCGTAAACTTCATCTGGCACCTGTTCAGTTAATCGTCTGACTGGGTGTAAGCTGAGTAGAAATCCGCGCATCAGGCTTATTAATGGCGAATTTCCACTCGCCTTACAGCATAGCCCCTTTGATTAGCAGGGCTTGATCGACTGACTGATCTTTTAAATACAGGAACTGCGTTCGTTCGGGATCATCACGATACGATTCAAAATCGGTCTGTGCCGGAAACGTTACGATATGAATTTCATAGGGGTAACCCATTTCGGTGGCAATGATAGCCTCTCTGGCAGGTCTTGCCCGGTACACCAAAACGCCGTTGTGTCGTTGCAGCAAAGGCAAGACCTGGTCTTCAAATGAATGAAAGGTTTCTTCCTGTCCTTCATGCACGTACAGAATCTGAATGAAGTATAGCATCGGCTTCAGGCTAGAACTGGATTAAATACTGAGGCAGAGGGCACATAGAGAAACGAATATCTACTCTATGTGCCCTCTGCCTTAAGATTGTCTAACTCATTTTTATTTTCGACGGCTTTCCAGGAAATGCTCAATCCGGTCAATGGCCAGATTTAGTTCATCGATGGTAGGCAGGCATACAATTCGGAAGTGGTCGTTATGCGTATAATTAAATCCGTTACCCGACACAACCAGCACTTTCTGTTCAGTCAGCAGATTCAGGACAAAATCGTCATCATCTTCCAGATGGAACTGGCTGAGGTCGATTTTCGGAAAAATATATAAAGCCCCCTTAGGTTTCACGCAGGAAATACCGGGTATGGCAATCATACGCTCGTAGGCAAGCATCATCTGTTTATAGAGCCGCCCGGTGGGCATCACCAGATCATTGATACTCTGATAACCGCCCAACGCCGTTTGAATTGCAAACTGAGTGGGAACGTTGGCACAGAGCCGCATACTCGCCAGCAACGTCAGTCCTTCGATATAGGACTTGGCCCGTTGCCGAGCCCCACTCAATATCATCCAGCCGCCCCGAAAGCCAGCCGCCCGGTAGTTTTTCGACAGCCCACCCATCGTGATACACAGGGTATCGTGTACCATCTTGGAAATCGGATAATGAACCGCTCCGTTATAGAGAATGCGGTCGTAGATCTCATCCGAAAAAACAATCAATTTATGCCGTTCGGCGATTCGGGCAATTCCTTCCAACGTTGCCTTGTCATACACAGCGCCCGTCGGATTGTTGGGGTTTATGACAACTACAGCTCGCGTACGTGGAGTAATTTTACGCTCCAGATCACGCAGATCGGGGTTCCAGTCCGACGCTTCGTCGCAGATGTAATGAACAGGCTTCCCTCCACAGAAAGCTACAGAAGCCGTCCAGAGCGGGTAATCGGGCGATGGAACCAGCACTTCGTCACCTTCATTGAGCAGGGCCTGCATGGAGAGCATGATCAACTCACTAACCCCGTTGCCGATGTAGATATCGTTGATCGTAATCCCTTGCATACCGATGTTCTGGGTATGGTGCATGACCGCCTTCCGGGCCGCAAACAACCCACGCGAATCGGCATATCCCTGTGCATTACGGATATTGAGGATAATATCATGGACAATTTCGTCGGGCGCATCGAAGCCGAACGTGGCCGGATTCCCAATATTCAGACTGATGATCTTATATCCCTGGCTTTCCAGTTCCAGCGATTTCTCATAAATAGGGCCCCGAATGTCGTATTTTAAATGGGTAAGCCGATCACTTTTCAGTATTTCCATTCCAGGTACTTCTACTTCCTCAGGTATTTCGAGGTCAATGCTGTCTAATTCCATCCTGCAAAAGTACAGAAACTATCGAGTAAAATCAGTGGCTAATCAGGCCGTTACCAAAATAATCTATTCATATTTAGAGCCAATACCCATCTTTCACAAAACGTTTGGGAAGTGTAAACAAAAATCACCGCAAACCAACCAGTTTGCGGTGATTACTACCAACCTATCGTATGCATTATTACCTATTGGGCACAAACAGTACAGCATCAGCGACAATGACCCCATCGGCGCCCTGGGTAGATACTTCGACGTAGTTTTTCTGACCGGGCGATAAGGAATAGTCACCTAACGACACCCACTCTCCGGCTGTTTGCCCTTCTACCCGAATATCGGCTTCGCGGATAGTGATTGCTTTCGGCTGTTTGCCATCCGAAACAGTAATGTGTGTGTTTGCCGATGCACCCGCCAGCTTTGGAAAATACAGGTAAACTCGGTACGAACCCGCTTTGGTCACATCAGGGGTGAAGCGCATGGTTTTCGTGGCTCCATCGGCGGTTGTCGAGAAAAAGCTGAGACCATATGCCCCCTTGTTATCGCGCTTCCAATCACCGGTATGGGTTACATGGGCGGCATCATCATTATCGACCAGAATTTCGGGTGTGCTGCCATCGGCCAATGGATTGGTTTTGAGTACCTGCTGTAGTTTCTTCACGTCAATAGCCTGTACCGATGTGTTGCCGTCAATAGCCATGCTGGCGGCAATGGCCGACGACTGAGCCAGTACCATAAACACCGGCTCCATCCGAATCGATCCGTAGGCGATGTGACTGGCCGATAGACAAACCGGTACGAGCAGGTTTTTACATTCGGTGGCTTTCGGCACTAAACAACGGTAGGCAATCGGATAGGGCGGAAACCCACCCACCTGCACATCGCCTTCGTTCTTCACCATTTTTACGCCATTTTTTTCGATGACAATCCGCTGGCAATTGTGCGAGTCCATGGTATAGGCCGCCATACCTACGCCATCCTGAACCACTTCGCGGCCCTGACAGTTTGCCTGCGTCATGACATACTCACCAATCATTCGCCGGGCCTCGCGTACATACATCTGGGTCGACCAGTTTCCCGTGTCGGTATATTCATCTTTTGGATAACCAAGTTTGAGCATTTCGGCCTGAATATCCTTACGCATCCGGGGATCGTGCCCAATAAAATAGAGCAGTCCTTTATTGTAGAGTTCATGCTGTTTCTGAATCTCTGCCCGACGCGCATAACTCCCTTCCGGATACTCGTAGTTCATCCCGATCATGTCCGTCGAAAACGGGCCGTTGTTATTAATGTCGGTCTTATGATTGGGCATCCAGTCGGGCTTAATAATTGTGTTGAAGGCTAGTTTCGGATTTTTGTCGATAGCCCGTAACAGCAACTCATACCGGGTCGAATCGTATCCTTCGGGCCGGGTAATGGGAATCATATTGGCCGGATCGTTGGTGAGGCATATCCGGAAGTTATACGTCTGCACCTGTTTATTGCCACTGCCAATCGGCTGTAATAGCGCCGGACTAATACCCCATAACAAACCACTTTCGGGCTTTCCGGGAATTTTGTATGGATCAACACCATCAACAAACTGATGTTTATCCAGCAGTTGAACGCCGTTATAGGTTTCGTTGTAGGTCTTATTATCTTCCCGTCCAACAGTGTAGCTAACGCCTGCTTTGGCCATCAGATCGCCTTCGTAAGTGCAATCCAGAAACATTTTTGCCTGAATCACCCGGTTTCCTCCCCCACCCGTCGACGGTTCGATTGTGATGCTTTGAATGCGATCTCCCTGTTTTTTTGCCGATGCCAGTCGATGGTTATACAATACATTTACGTCGGCGCGTTTGATGTATTCTTTAAACAGGTCCTCTGCTACGTGGGGCTCAAAAATCCACTGTTCAAACTTGCCGTAGTGTTTGCCAATACGGCGGTAATAATCGCGGGCAATACCAGAGATGGCAAATTTGTTACCAATGTCGGTATAGCCCAGGCCACCGGATGTCAGCCCGCCCAGATGACGGCCGGGTTCGATCAGAATCACCGACTTACCCATTTTCTTAGCTGTATAGGCGGCCATAACCCCTGCCGATGAGCCGCCATATACACAGACATCGACCGTTAATGGACTGGTTTGAGCACTAAGTTTTGTACAGAGTACAGAGAAACAGGCAATTAGAAGAAGCAGTTTTTTCATAAGGAATGGAAACAAATTGGCAGACACCTATACCCAAAGAAATTTATTGCGTTGCCCTACCCTCAAAGGCATGTCATTAGCCATTCTATTGTCAGGGATGGTCACTCAATGGTCATTGATTTATTAACATAATGACTACCAATGACCATTGAGTGGCCATCCCCGATCTATGTCAATAGCCAGGATTTTGGGTGAGTTGAGGGTTTACATCGCGTTCGGTTTGAGGGATCGGGTACAGATAATGATGTTCATCGATCAGGATGCTGGGATTTTGGGCTTTCATGGCAGCGATAAGCCGTTTGGTACGGACCAGATCATACCAGCGATGCCCTTCAAAAGCCAGCTCCAGCCGCCGTTCGAGCAGCAAACTATCCCGAAACTGAGCCTGACTTAGGTTCGCCGTTAAATTGGGTAAACCCGCCCGGTTCCGAATCCGGTTTATATTGGCGTAGGCATCCGTATTGTTGGCTCCCTGTTCGTTGAGGGCTTCGGCATACATCAACAGCACGTCGGGATACCGGATGATCGGGAAATTATTACCCCCATCGCCGTTGGCCGTAGCCGAAGGGTCAAGGTATTTATACACATAACAGGGGAATAAAACACTGGAAGGGGCCGCTGGAGCCGTGGTTGCCGAATAGAGTTTTAACGTAACGTTTCGGCGTTTGTCGTCGGCCCGGTAGGCTTTGTACAGGTTTTCGGTCGGAGGATCGTCACCGAAGCCAGCCACCCCATTCACCCGATCGAAATTGGGCCGCATATACCCCTGCATCCAGCTTCCTTCGTTGAATCCTCCACTGAGTGCCTGCATTTCAAAGACAGCCTCTTTCCCGTTTTTATTAGCAATCAGAAAGGCATCGGCAAAATTGGCCCATAAATCATACGTACCCAGATCAATAACTTCCTTCGCTTTGGCCGATGCTTTTGCCCATTCCTGACGAGTCAGATATACTTTTGCCAGAAACGCCTTGGCAGCTCCTTTAGTAGCTCGTCCTTTATCAGCCGTCGAATAGGAAGTCGGGAGAATAGTCTCTGCTTCAGTAAAGTCCTGGATAATCAGCGTATACACATCATCGACCGATGCCCGGGCTACATTGAGATTGTCCAGCGATGTCGTTTCGGTGGTAATCAACGGCACCCCACCAAACAAACGGACTAAGGTAAAATAATAAAACCCCCGCATGAATTTGGCCTCCGCAATGAAACGGGCCTTCGTGGTTTCGTCCATGGCGATCGCTGGCACCCGGCCAATAACGGCATTCGCCCGGTTTATGGCCTGATATACGGTTGACCAGATCGATTGAAACGTTGCCGTTGCCGGGGTAAATGTAAACTTATCCAGGTCGTTTTTGGGCTGATTGGCAGTCGATCGCCCGTTGCCCCATTCGGCATCGTCGGTTGCCTGGTCCTGTAAAATCCACATGACCTGAGCATACATATTCGCATTGTTCAGCGGATCGTACACGGCGCTGACAGCGGCTTTGGCATCGTCAGCATTTTTGTAAAAATTCGTGGGGGTAAAGTTCGATTCTGGTTTCTGGTCCAGCACCTCGCAAGCCGTTAAGGTAATGAGCGGAAGAACGAAAGCGAGAAATCGCGAATATTTTCGCCAACAACTGGCCATCCATTTTGTCGATAAGTTCATACTTGTAAGATGTTTTGATTAGAAACCGACATTTAATCCAAACAGAATCGTTTTAGCCGCCGGGTAGCTGGCATAATCAAACCCCTGGCTACGGCTATCCTGCCCGAATCGGTTTACTTCGGGATCATACCCTGAGTAATTGGTCCAGGTTAAGTAGTTTTGTGCGGTTACGTACACCCGCAGCGACTGGATTTTCAACGATTTTAGTACAGTATTCGGCAGGTTATAGGCCAGTTGTATATTTTTCAATCGCAGATACGAGCCATCTTCGATTTGCCGGGTCGAGACGCGGTTGGCCGGTCGTGTAGTCGATGCCCGTGGAATATCGGTATTCGTGTTGGTGGGTGTCCATCGATTCAGCATGTCCCGATCCTGATTAGTGGTTGCATTCAGGTACTCCAGCTCGTACCGATTGGCATTGAGGATGTTGTTACCATAAACGCCCTGAAAAAAGGCCGTTAGCTCCACCCCTTTGTACGAAAACGTATTGCTGATCCCGCCAATGAATTTAGGTTGTGCCCGACCAATGATCGTCCGGTCGTTGTCGTCAATTTTCTTGTCGCCGTTCAGATCCAGGTATTTACGATCGCCGGGTTTACGTGCCTGTGGATCGCTCAACGCGGCCAGTTCATCGGTGGTCTGATACAGCCCGTTCGTCACATAGCCATAAAAGGTTCCCAGGGGCTCGCCTACCCGGATGATTCCCGAGTTGAGGTTTTGCCCAATGTTCGCCACCTGTCCGGCAAAAATCTGGGGCACACCACCGATGTCCAGTACTTTATTGCGGTTGAGTGAGAAATTCAGGTCGGTCCGCCATTTGAAGGGCCCGTCGAGGTTGTAGGACGACAAGCCAAGTTCAATGCCTTTATTTTCTACTTTTCCAAGATTTTTGATCGCACTTGAAAAGCCCGACGTACTGGGTATAGTCACGTTCAGCAGTAAATCTTTGGTACGTTTCACATAGAAATCAGCGGTCATGGTAATCCGGTTGTTCAGCAATCCCAGATCAAGTCCCATATCGGCCTGAGTAGTAGTTTCCCAGGATAAATCGGGGTTGGCGATCTGACCGGGGCCAAGACCGGTTGAAACTGCGTTGCCGAACACATAATTCTGCGTCCCGAGCAGAGAGTAAGCCGGGTAGTTGCCGATACCATCCTGATTGCCTGTCAAGCCATAGGTGGCCCGAACTTTAAGATCGCTGATGGCTGATACACCTTTCAAAAATGCTTCTTCAGAAACACGCCAGGCTAAAGCCGCCGACGGAAAATAGCCATACTGTTTGTTGGCCCCAAAGCGGGAAGAGCCATCTGCCCGGAACGAGGCCGTAAGCAGGTATTTATCTTTGTAGCTATAGTTAATTCGGGCCAGATATGATTGCAGCCCCCAGGTACCAACACCCGAACTGGGGGTTAGCGGCACCGAACCCGAACCCAGATTACTCGAACCCAGGTTGTCGTTCACGAAGTTACGGGCCGAAGCCGTATTACTCTCAGTCCGGTTGGCCTGTTGGGTATATCCCAGCAGGGCGGTGATGTTGTGTATCGTATTAAACGTACGGGTGTAGGTCAACAGGTTTTCATTCAGCCAGGTCATGGATTGGCTGTTGAACAGCGAAGCCGCTCCACCCTGGGCTAGTCCACTGGATACCGACCGGGGCAGGTACGAATCCTGCTTCTGCAAAACGCCATCAATCCCAAGCGATACACGCAGGTTTAGTCCACTGATAATCTGATAGTCGCCAAATACGCTACCAAACACCCGGTTGGCTGTATTGCGGTTTTTACTGTCGTTTGCCAAGGCAACCGGATTATCGGCAGTAAAGGCCAGAGCAGGGTCCGTAATCAGGTAATTACCATCAGCCCCCCGGATGGGCAAAATGGGAGGAAACTGTAGAGCAGCCATCGTTACTAGTCCTGCACTGCCCAGATCGCCATCGGTACGCGATTGATTCGTTAATGTACGGCTAAGGGTCAGGCTGTTACCGACCTTGATTTTTTCGGTCAGTTTCCGATCCAGGTTCACCCGAAACGAATACCGTTCAAAGTCGGAGTTGACCACAATCCCGTTCTGTTTGAAATACCCGCCCGAAAGCGCATACTGCGTTCGTTCGTCACCCCCACTCATCGAGAGCTGATAATTCGCCATGGGGGCCTGCCGAAAAATCTGATCCTGCCAGTCGGTGCCTTCACCAAACGCATCAACCTGGGCCTGGGTGTATATGGCCGGCCGGCCTTCGTTGGTATTGGCATCGTTTACAAACTGAGCGTATTCCCGTGCATTCAGGACTGGATATTTCCGCCGAACATTCTGAATACCGTAATAAACATCCAGATTGACGGTCGATTTTCCCGCTTTCCCGCGCTTGGTGGTGATGATTACGACACCGTTGGCCCCTCTCGACCCGTAAATGGCCGTTGAAGATGCATCTTTCAGTACAGAAATGGATTCAATATCGCTGGGATTGAGCGTACTGAGCACATTGAAGCTCGAACCACTTCCAGCCCCGTCGTTCTTGAACGGAATGCCGTCGATGACATACAACGGTTCGTTGTCCCCCTGAATGGAGTTACCACCCCGAATCCGAATGCTGGTGCTGCTGCCTGGAGCGCCCGAGTTCTGGGTTATCTGTACGCCAGCAGCCCGGCCCTGAATAGCCTGATCGAGCGAGGTAACGGCCACCTTACGAATTTCATCCACCGGAACGGTAGAAACCGCCCCGGTCAGATCGCTTTTCTTTACCTGACCATACCCGACAACGACCACTTCATTCAGCGATTTGGTATCGGGCACGAGTTGCACATCGATAGTCGACTGGTTTCGTACGTCCCGCTCCTGGCTGATATACCCAACGAAACTGAATACCAGGATTATAGCATTGCCCCGGTCATTGGGTACGGTCAGGCTGTAACGCCCCTGAGCGTCGGTTGTCGTGCCGCGTGGCGACCCTTTCACCACCACACTTACACCCGGCAGGGCTTCGCCCGTTTCGCTGGTGACGCGCCCACTCACCCGAACATCATTCTGGTTAAGTTCGGTCATTTGCGCAACGGCCAGGTTGGCCAATCCCGATAGTTGTACGGGGCCTGCCGTTGTTGTGGTGGTAGCGGCTTCGGGAGTACGGATAATGACCCGGTCGGTGTTTTTCGGCGGTAAAATCAGGTAAGCCCCTGAACGCAGTTTCTTAAACCGAAGGCCAACGGGTTTTAACAGCGCATTCAGATTGGTTTCGAGCCGACTTCCCAGATTGATCGATTCCAGGGGGCTTAGGTGTCTGGCAACCACCGACTCTTCGAACAGAATGTCGACGCCATAATGTTCTTTCAATTGGAGAAGCGTCTGTTTGAGCGACTGATTCGACACGCTAATCTCTTTCCCTTTAGTCGATTGCCCGCTGTCGATCTGCTGATTCGTTCGGGCATAAGCTAGGGTTTGGGCAATGGTATGCCCATAACCAACACTGAGCAACCAACCGGTTATCAGCGCAAACGGTAGTGATTTTGTCATTGAGTAAGCTGGGTTTCGGAAGCAATGGAAAAAACAAGTTTCTGATCGCGGTGACTGACGCGCAGGCCAAGCAATTCAGCTAAGGCCTCAGCCAGTTCATCGGACGACCCGGCCCGGATGGTTCCGGTCAGTGTTCGCCGTGCCAGAGCCGGATCGGTGAGTTGGACGGTTACCCCAAACACGGCCTGAATCTGATGCGCCACATCACGTAGAGGGGTATTATTAAAACTGAACAGTCGGTAACGCCATTGGGCAAATTGAGTCGTATCGGCCTGAGTATGCATCCGTAAAGCGCCCCTATCGTCCAGGGTAACCCGGTCGCCGGGTTTCATAATCAGTTGCTGTTCGGGTCGATCGACCGTCGTATAATGCAGATTGACCTTACCCCGTTTGAGTACCACTTCAGCCCGATTTATCTGACTTCGAACCGAAAATTCAGTCCCCAATACCTCCACAGCCAGACCATCCGTAGCCTGAACCACAAACGGCTGGTCATTCGGTAGATGCTTTACCGCAAACACGGCATCGCCCGTTAGCAACACATTGCGGGAGAGCCAGCCATAACCGATTCGGGGCATCCGCAAACTCGAATTACTATTGAGAGCCACCGTTGAGCCATCGGGTAGTTCCAGCGACCGCAACTGGTATCGATTGGTCGTGATCGTCCTGTAAAAGATCGCCCCTCGAAATAGCCATCCACCAGCCAGCAAAGCCAGTCCAATCGTAGCCGCTACCAGCCATTTACCGGGATGCCACACAGGTAACGCATGGCCTTCAACGGGTCGTAGCGGGGGCGCGTGGATCTCGGAAGGGGTATTAAGCCGCTGTCGGAACAAATCCAGGTGGTGCGCCACATCGGGGGTATACTGCGGAAAGCCTCGCTCCCATTCGTCGAGCCACTGAAAATAGAGTTCCCGACTACCGGGCTGGGCGAGCCATTCCCCGATCACTTTTTGCTGCACCGATGTAGCCTGTCCGGCAAAGTAGCTAAAAATCAATTCTTTAGAAGGTTGCATATCAGGTGGCGTTATCGTTGAGTGTCAGAACAGGGTGGTAATCAACAGGAAACTCCAGCTGATCAGCCGCTGATTACGAAGCAGTTGCCGTAGTGCAGAGGTAGCCCGGAGCAGATGATTTTCGACTGTTTTCGGCGAAATGCCCATTTCCTGAGCAATTTCTTTGTAGGACTTCCCTTCAAAGCGGCTCAGCAGGAATACCCGCTGCCGTTGCATAGGCAATTGCTGAACAGCCTGCTCAACGGCCCGATAGAGTTCATCCTGCTGAAGCAGCCGATCGGGCTGGGTAGTATCGAGATCGGGGCGATCCAGATGATCGGGCAGGGTTTCCTGGCGGCCTAACTCCCAGCGAAGGCTATTATACGCTCGGTTACGCGCGGCCTGGTACAAGTAGGCCCGGTAAGAGCCGGTGACCTGCTTATATAGCTCTTTTGAGTAAAACGTGTAGAATAAATCGGCTACCAGGTCCTCAGCAAGCTGTCGGTTATAGACAAACCGCACCACATGACTGCACAACGGTGCGAAATATTGCCGGAAAAGCAATTCACAACCCAGTCGAGGGTTATCGTTGAATGCATTACGGATAAACAATTCACCATCGTTGGGCATTGGCTGGAGCGCGTCGGCCTGACTCCTGGCGAGTGGCACTTGTCCATCAGAATCGGGGCTGGTAGGTCGGAGAATAGCAAACACAGGAGCAGGCATTGCGTTGAGGGTCTGGTACTAGAAAGACAAGTTCAGCGTATAAATCCCCCAACCGATTTTTATTTTTTATCCATAAAATGCAAATAACCTCAATTCGAGTACGCATGCGGCTCCCAATTGCTGGGGCAATTATGGCCATAAACGCGTGATGCCCGCGTGCGGGTTGGGTAGTGATTGGTTCCCGATGTCTTTTGGTCTAAAACAACTCATTCATTCCTCTATGCCAATCCGCCGTACCCTTCTGCTGTCTATTTCAGCGTTCCTGTCCATTTCTATCGCAACAGCCCAAACACCTCCTCCACAAAAGTTATATATGTATCTGATCTATCACAAGCTGAATCCTGGTCTTACCATCCAAGACGCGCTTCCTGTGGAGCGGGAATGGAAAAAGATCAATCAGGCAGCTGTCGATGAAGGGCGACTGGAAGGCTGGTACATGACCGTAAAGCAGTTTACGTCCAATCCAAATCAGACCGAATACGACTACGTGACGCGTATTATTTCGAAAGAGATGGCTATACGGGGCGCTTCGCCAGAAGCAATGGCTCGCATCTACGGTGACAGTGTACAGGTGAAAATGGCGGACTTGCAAAAGCGGGATCGGAATACGGCTCCGGTGGTAAAAATAGAAATCTGGGAAATCAGCGATGGCGCGTATGCGCCCAGGTTTGCTCCCGACAATACGCAGTTCATGATCATTGAACGCATGAAGCGTCGAACACCGGGAGCCGATTATGAGGGTGTGCTCAAACAAATGAAGAAGCTGGGTGAAGAGCGGATTAAACGGGGTAATCTGCTTGCCTGGGATTTTGCGTCACTGGTGATTCCGAATGGCAGCGAAAAAGGCTATGAGTTTAGTACCTCGCAGTTTGTTAAGAGCCTGAGCGACATAGCCAATCCGGTTCAGGCCGATTCACCAACGCCCATTATGCCAGCCCCGGCCTACAAGCAACTCCGAAGTCAGGCAGCACAAATGTTCGATGTGGTTCGACAGGAAGTGTATCGTTTCATGGAATATACAACCAAACCAGGCAACTAAATCGCTGGCCAGTTCGCTAACAACCTTGCCTGAACGTAAACTTTCTGACCTGTTTATAGTAATGTAAAAACGAAAATCGGCCTGATAGGCTGATTTTGGCCTGATACTGCCGTTACTACGAACTATGGAAACGAACGAGAATGATTTACACGGAAATGCACCCGATTCGTCGCCGGTTGTTATGTTGATTATCGATATGATAAATGACCTGGAATTTCCGGGTGGCGATGAACTGGAAAGCCCTGCCCGTCGAGCTGCGGATGCCATTCTGGCGCTAAAAAAGCGGGCCAAGGCACAAAAAATTCCGGTTGTTTATGTGAATGATAATTTTGGAAAATGGCGTTCCGATTTTACGGAGGTTACCGACCATGTGCTGCACGATGGCGTTCGGGGGCGCTACCTGGCAGAAGTGCTTAAACCCGAATCCGAGGATTATTTTGTACTCAAGCCGAAGCATTCGGGATTTTACGCCACTACGCTGGACACACTACTGACCTATCTGAAAGCCAATCATTTGATCCTGACAGGCATTAGTGCCGATTCATGCATTCTGTTCACGGCCAACGACGCCTACATGCGCGACCTGAAGCTGTCCATACCAGCCGATTGTGTAGCCGCCATAAAGCCGACATACGCGTCGGAAGCGCTGGCCTACATGAAACGCATGCTCAACGCCGACACGACGCCCTCAACTGAATTGAATCTGGCTGAATTGGTTCAGGCGCAGACGCAAAAGCTTACGGAAAACGCTTAATGACAAAGGCGTCAATTTGTTAATTCACCTTACACGGTTCAGTTATGTATCTCCAGCAGTTCACTATTGTACTGGCGTAACGGTATAGCCTTTTTTGCGGAGGAGATTGATAACGCCATTTTCATTGCCCAGGTGACCGGCTCCAAATGCAAAGAAGGTTGGCTTTTCTTTAGCCGCCTTTTCAATTACCGGAATCCAGCTTGTGTTGCGTTTTTCAAGCAAATCGCCCTCAAATTCATTCATCCCGGCATCGAACTGGCTGGTTTTCATCTGCTTCATTAGTTTTTCGAGATCGTGTGCCTTGTATGCCGACAAAAAATTCTGAAATTCTTTGCTGGCCTCTTCGGGTTTACGCGCCATATCGACCAGACTTTTGAATTGTACATCCAGCGGAATTTTATCCAGTGCGGCCATCTGTGCCTCCAGCGATTCCAGACCCAGCACTTCTTTTTTATCTTTCTGGGCCATCTGCATAAATGTCAGATCATACGACGCTGGCTCGCAGTTCAGAATGCCCATGTACATTAGCGACAATAAGCCAATGGGTTTCATCATACCCAATTGCGCCAGATTCATGTTCATTTTCTGTTTTAAATAACTTTCCAGCACCTTATAATCGTCGGCCGAGAGGTAGTCTTTAGCCGTCTTTCCATTGGTCATCATAGCCGCTTTCATCATGCCTGCCATCATCGTCGGATCATCCAGATCCAGTTCCAGATAGACCTGCCGGGCATCGCTAAGTGCCTTTTTTGTTTCGTCAGTAATCGACAGGTCGGTTGGGCATACCATATGAAACGTCCCGTAGAGATAGGACGGCTCTGCCAGCCCCGGTCCGGTCACTTTATAGAGCAGGGTGTGGTCCTGAGCCTGTGAGTAAAATGGGCTCATCAGCCACAACACCAACGAGACTATTTTTAGCGGATTTTGCATAAAATTCATTGTAAAGCCTGAACACAAAAGTAATGAAACTAACCATCGTAAATTGTCTTAATTCACGAACGAATCTGTCTTCCGAAAATACATTTCCGCTGAGTGTGTAACTTTGGTGGTATAGTCGAGTTGTTAATCAATACCCAGTATGGTAGCCCAACAGCCTAAATCCGTTCAGTCGCAGGCATTTGCCCATAAAATCCGTCTGGTTACAGCGGCCTCTCTATTCGATGGGCACGACGCAGCCATCAATCTGATGCGCCGACTTATGCAGGCCTCTGGTGCAGAAGTGATTCATCTGGGCCATAATCGGTCGGTTGCCGAAATTGTTGACTGTGCCATTCAGGAAGATGTTCAGGGGATTGCCGTGACCAGCTACCAGGGAGGTCATCTTGAATTTTTCAAGTATATGTACGATCTGCTACACGAACGTGGGGCTGGTCATATCAAAATCTTTGGGGGTGGTGGCGGCACCATCTTACCATCCGAAATCGAGGAACTTCATGCCTATGGTATCACCCGCATCTACTCGCCCGACGACGGTCGGGCCATGGGCTTGCAGGGTATGATCGACGATTTATTGCATCAATGTGACTTTGCTCCTCCAGCACCTGATCAGCAGGCGGTTGACCTGTCGCCTGCCGAACCGGATACTATAGCCCGGTTAATTACCACCGCCGAGAATCATGCTGAGCAATTTACTCAACCACTCCATCGCTCCATTACTCAATACACGCCCGTTTTAGGCATTACGGGTACGGGAGGTGCCGGAAAATCATCGCTGGTCGATGAGCTGGTTCTTCGGTTCCTGCGTCAGTACCCGGATAAAACGCTGGCCATCTTATCCGTCGATCCTTCGAAGCGAAAAACAGGTGGGGCACTGCTGGGCGATCGGATACGGATGAATGCCATTCAGTCGCCAAGAGTGTATATGCGTTCGCTGGCAACCCGGCAATCAAATCTGGCGCTGAGTCGTCATGTACAGGATGCCATTAACGTATGCAAAGCAGCCCATTTCGACCTGATCATTGTCGAGACCTCGGGCATCGGGCAGTCGGACACTGAGATTACCGAACATGCTGATAAGACACTGTATGTAATGACCGCTGAGTATGGAGCAGCCACCCAACTCGAAAAAATCGACATGCTCGATTTTGCGGACGTGATCGCCATCAACAAATTCGATAAACGGGGTTCTCTGGATGCCTTACGCGACGTTCGGAAACAGTATCGGCGTAACCACAACATGTGGGATATGGCCGACGATGACCTGCCCATTCTGGGGACCGTAGCCTCTCAATTCAACGATCCGGGGATGAATGCCCTGTTTGATCGGCTGATGGGGTTGGTTGGCATGGTGCAGGGAGCGGGGAGCGGGGGGCAGAGAGAAGGAAGCATGAAACAGAGCGATGGTAACAAACCTTCCCTTGCGCCCACCACTCCTAGCTCTCAGCACCCCGCACCAAGCACCACGCCCCATGCCATCATCCCCCCAGGCCGAGTGCGTTATCTGGCTGAAATTGTGGAAGAAAGCCGTCGGTACGATGCGTTTGTACAGGATCAGACCACACTGGCCCGGCAATTGTATCAGATACACGGCACCCTGACCTTACTGCCGGATGGTGCGATCAAAAACGAACTGCAACAGCTATACACAGTGCTTGACGCACGGCTCCATCCCGACTGCCGGGGTTTATTGAGTCAATGGCCAATACTACAACAACGTTATACGGCTGACTATTACGAATATACGGTTCGAGACAAAGTGATCCGACAGCCACTTTATGCTGAAACTCTATCGCATCTGAAAATCCCTAAAGTGAGTTTGCCGAAATACCACGACTGGGGCGATGTGTTGCGCTGGTTACTGACCGAGAACGTACCGGGTGAGTTTCCGTATACGGCTGGGGTATTCCCGCTCAAACGCGAAGGTGAAGACCCAACCCGGATGTTTGCTGGTGAGGGTGGCCCCGAACGAACCAATCGCCGGTTTCACTACGTCTCAAAAGGGTTGCCTGCCAAGCGGCTCTCAACTGCCTTCGACTCAGTCACACTGTATGGCGAAGACCCCGCCATGAGGCCCGATATTTTTGGTAAAATTGGCAATTCAGGTGTCAGCATTTGCACCCTCGACGATGCTAAGAAACTTTACTCAGGCTTCGACCTCTGCGATCCGGCAACCTCGGTTTCTATGACCATTAACGGCCCTGCCCCCATGCTACTGGGCTTTTTCCTGAATGCTGCCATCGACCAGCAGTGTGAGAAATGGTTGAAGGAGCAGGGAGCAAAGAGCGAGGAGCACGGAGCGGGAGAGCAGGGATTATCAGAAGAAGCTTCACTTACTCCCCCCGGCACCCAGCCCCTTGCTCCTGGCTCCTTCTCCCATGCCCCATACTACAATGGTCCACTTCCTGAAGGGAACGATGGTTTAGGGCTTAGGCTGCTGGGAACTACGGGCGATAAAGTATTGCCCAAAGAGGTCTACGAAAAAATCAAAGCCGATACCCTCCGTCGGGTGCGGGGAACGGTTCAGGCCGATATCCTGAAAGAAGATCAGGCACAGAATACCTGCATTTTCTCGACCGAGTTTGCGCTTAAGATGATGGGCGATATTCAGCAGTATTTTACCGACAATCGCGTTCAGAATTTTTATTCGGTTTCGATTTCTGGATACCACATTGCCGAGGCAGGCGCCAACCCGATTTCCCAACTGGCCTTTACCCTTTCGAACGGATTTACGTTTGTGGAATATTACTTGAGCCGGGGGATGCATATCGACAATTTTGCGCCCAACCTGTCGTTTTTCTTCTCGAACGGTATGGACCCCGAATACACGGTGCTTGGTCGGGTAGCCCGGCGAATCTGGGCAAAAGCGATGAAACATAAGTACAAAGCCAACGATCGTTCACAAAAATTGAAGTACCATATTCAGACATCGGGGCGGAGTTTGCATGCACAGGAAATAGCCTTTAACGACATTCGTACCACCTTGCAGGCGCTACTGGCTATTTATGACAACTGCAACTCGCTGCATACTAACGCGTATGATGAAGCCATTACAACCCCTACCGAAGAGTCTGTTCGGCGGGCCATGGCCATTCAATTGATTATCAATCGGGAGTTTGGACTGACCAAGAATGAAAATCCATTGCAGGGCGCTTTTGTTGTTGATGAATTGACTGACCTGGTTGAAGAAGCTGTTTATCAGGAGTTTCTGGCGATCAATGAACGCGGAGGGGTTTTGGGGGCAATGGAGCGTATGTATCAGCGTAGCAAAATTCAGGAAGAGTCGATGTATTATGAGACGATAAAACACAATGGTCAGTTACCCATTGTAGGGGTCAATACTTTCCTCGATCCAGCCGGTTCGCCTACGGTTGTACCCCGTGAAGTTATTCGCTCAACGGACGAAGAAAAACGATTTGCCGTCGAATCGTGTCAGGCGTTTCAGAAAAAGCACCAGGCCGAAGCGGCTGTAGCCCTGGCCAATTTACAGGCGACCGCATTGGCCAATGGGAATCTGTTTGAAAGCCTGATGGAAGCCACCAAAGTCTGTTCGCTTGGCCAATTGTCCAACGCACTGTATGCCGTGGGGGGCCAGTATCGGCGGAATATGTAACAATCAAATCGTACCGATAAACGATTCATAAGCTGTTTTTGTAAGCGATTTCAATCATTGGCATCGGGTAGGTTTATAGAAATTGATCAACTGTCCGTTACTACGAACATATGCCGAAGCAAGGCCAATGAACTAACAATGAACCGTAACCTGTATTCAATTGTCGTGCTGCTGCTGAGTATTTTCTACGTTGGCTGCCAGACGAAACGAAATGACGACACAACAACTACTGAGGCAGAGAAGCCATCAGTAGCTACGCTGTCTAAAAATACATTCACGCTGGGCGATACGCTACAGATTCAACTTCGTGAACCTATTTTAGCGGCATCCATCTCGCTAGGTGCCAATCCCATACGTATCATCCAGCAGACGGATAGTACGCTAAGCATTCGGGCGACATCCCTAAAAACAGGTCTGCATCCGCTCATCGTGGCCGGGAAGCTTCGCAACAAAACGGAGATATCCGATACGCTTTCGGTTGAATTATGGTCCGATTTCAGACCTGTAGCCCTCACCTATTCAGTACTGAAACAATTTCCTCATCAAGCGGAGAGCTTTACGCAGGGGCTGGAATTTTATCAGGGTAACCTATACGAAAGCACGGGCCTCAATGGTCAATCGAAGCTGATGCAGGTGGATTTGACAACGGGTGCCATCAAAAAATCGGTGCCATTGGCCAGTCAATACTTTGGGGAAGGGATTACTATTTTTCGCGAAAAAATTTACCAGCTTACCTGGACATCGGGCGTATGCTTTCGGTATAACATGGATTTTTCGCTCGATAAAACATTCACCTATCACACACAAGGCTGGGGGCTTACGCATACCGACTCGACATTAATTCTGAGTGATGGCACCAATCGATTGTTTTTTCTAACGCCAGACTTTCGTCGTAAAGGCGAATTAGCTGTTTACGACAATCTGGGGCCGGTCATGAATCTCAACGAGCTGGAATATGTAAATGGCTATGTGTTCGCCAATGTCTGGCAAACCAATCGAATCGTGCAGATCGATGTAACGACGGGAAAGGTGGTTGGAGAACTTTCGATGGAAGCTATTTTACCAAAAACCATTGATACCAAAGCCAATGTGCTGAATGGAATTGCGTACCGGGCCGACGAAAATGCGTTTTATGTGACAGGTAAAAACTGGCCCACTCTGTTCAAAATCCAGTTAAGGAACCAGCCTAAACAGCCCGTGGCGCTGCGTTGATAAGGGATATGATTGGCTGGCAAGCGGTATTCAGTTACCAGCCAATCATCAACGAGGCCGTTTAATCTGCATCTTCAATGGTGGCCTCGGGTGCATTTCGCTTAACGGAATCGATACCGTTTTCCCGACTGGCTATGGTTTCATACATTTCACTGCTGCCAATGATCTGGCCGTTGCCGGCTTTCAGATTAAAGTAATATTTGCCATTGGCTGATTCCTTACGGTCGTACCGATCATCATCCGGCGAATTTTTCCGTACTGATTCGATACCGTTTTCACAAGCGGCCTTGCTTGAATACCCTTCGCTGGCCAGAATGATCTGACCATTACCCGCTTTCAGATTAAATTGATACTCTCCGTTTTTCCGGGTCGAAATAACAAACTTTCCCATGTGTTACAGTGAATTAAGGGTGACATTAGACGTAAATTAAGTCACTTCTTATTGATAAAACAATGGGTATTAGTAATGTAGACGATACGGCACGATACCCGTTATAAATTTTCAGCGAAAAAGCCGTAACATTGATACTGATGCATTTACGACGACTCTTAACTACCCTGCTCCTGCCAGCTTCGCTAACGGCCCTGGCTCAAACTCTTCCAGTTCTGGATCAGAATCCAACCCGTCTGCGTTGGTATCAGCTCAATACCCCTCACTTTCGCGTTCTTTACCCGACTGGTCTCGACTCGACGGCTCAACGAACCGCCAATCGGCTTGAAGACCTGTACGAGCCTGCCAGTGCGTCACTTGGCAAGCAGCCCCGTCGGCTTTCGGTCCTGCTCCAAAACCAGACTACCAACAGCAATGGGTTTGTAACTCTATTCCCACGTCGTTCGGAGTTTTTTGCCATTGCCCCCAGGACCCTGGCTTGCTAGGCACGTTCAATTGGCTCGATCTACTGGCCGTTCATGAATACCGACACGTCGTTCAAAATGATAAAGCATTACAAGGGTATGGACGGGTTCTTAATACCTTGCTGGGCAGTACCGGACTTTATCTCCCCCTGTTTACGGTGCCTGACTGGTTTGCCGAAGGTGATGCCGTTAGCAATGAAACGCTTTTAAGCACAAGTGGCCGAGGGCGAATCCCCAACTTCGACCTGGGCATGCGAGCTAATCTACTGGCAGGCAATCGGTTCGATTATCCGAAAGCCGTTTCCGGTTCATTCCGTGATAATGTCCCGAATCATTATGTGCTGGGGTATTTTCTGACCACGTACCTAAAGCGAACCTACGGGCCTGATGTATGGAGCCGGGTTTTGACTCGAAACTACCGCCGTTTTCCGTGGCCGTTTGCCTTTTCGGCTAGTATCAAGGACGAAACCGGTCTCCGAACCGAGGATTTATATCGCAAAACGATGGATGATCTGACGGAAATCTGGCAAAAACAACAGGAACAGATCACCCTAACCCCTGCCAATTCCTTTCCCACTAAAGCCGAAAAGCAGCGGACCGCTAAACCTGTTTTTACCAATTACCAGCATCCCCAGTTTCTGGACGACTCGACGGTGCTATGCCTAAAAAGTGGTCTCGGCGACACACCACGCCTAGTGATTCTACGTAAAGACCAACCCGAAAGAACGATTCAGGTACAAGGCTTTATCAACGATCCGAGCCTGTTGTCGGCAACCTCTACTAAGGCGTGTTGGATTGAGTTTGGCTATGATCCACGATGGAGCCAGCGCATCTATTCAAACATCCGTCTGCTGGACATCAAAACAGGCAAACTCACCCGTCTGACGCATCGGAGTCGGTATACAACCGTAGCCATCTCGCCCGATAACTCGAAGTTAATTGTAGTCGATAATACAGAACGCTACAAAACTCAGCTCCTTGTACTCGATGCGCTCACTGGCAAGATCCTGAAAAAACTTCCGAACCCTACCAACGAATTTTATCAGCATCCACGCTGGTACGAAGACAGTCGAACCATTCTGGTCATTGTGCTGAAAGATGGTAAGAAAACACTCCGACGTCTGGATACCGAGTCGGGAAATCGAATCGATTTACTTCCCTGGACCAATGAAAACATCAGCCACCCGCAACCGTGGGCAAACTATGTTTTTTACAACTCACCCCGCTCGGGTATCGATAATATCTATGCTGTGAACAGTACGTCGAAAGCGGTTTTTCAGGTAACTTCCCGCCCACTAGCTGCCTATCATGCCACTGTATCGCCCTCTGGCAGCCGCCTGGCGTTTGAGGACTTTTCGGCTACTGGCTACCGCATAACCGATATGCCACTCAACCCTTCAGATTGGCAGCCCGTAGCTGAGCCAGTCCGGCAGAATCCTGTCCGCTACTTCGGCTCGTTAGCGAAACTGGAACCGGGTGCTGCTGAAGGCCGATTCGTTTTGGCCGACTCGTCAATAAATGCTACCTCCTATTCACCTTCTCGCTTCCGTCGGTTAGCACATGCCTTCAATGTGTATAACTGGGGACCTGTTTTAAGCAGTACTGGTCAGACTCTGTCAATTGGTCTTAACTCACAGGATTTGCTAAGTACTACCCAACTCAGTGCGGGTTATACCTATAATCAAACCGAACGAACGGGCAATTTTTATGCGCTTTTGAGTTATCAGGGGCTATATCCGATTATTGATGTCAGTTTTCAGCGTGGAGCCCGTTCGACTTCGTTATATATCGACAAGATTGTTCCTGCTGATAGCCTGCGGACCGATCGGTGGACTTACAACCAGATTACGGCTGGTTTTCGGTTGCCTTTACAACTAACGAATTCTAAATATATACAGTCGATCAGCCTGTCGGCCTATTATAATTATTTGCAGGTGAACGGATACGACCTACCGTATCGCTATCTAACCGAAGTAGGTTCGTCGGGGTCGTTGAGTGCCCTGACTTATGGATTCAGCTATTCACATCTGTTGCGACAAAGCAAGCGGGATGTGGCGCCACGCTGGGGCCAGACGATAGCGGTAAACTATCGAACGACGCCCTTTGGCGGAAAACTCACGGCCGAACAACTAGGCATTCAAGGCAATGTATTCTTACCCGGTTTAGGAAAACATCATTCCCTACGTTTACGGGCTGGTTATCAGCTACAGGCTCAGGGAACGTATCAATTTGGGGCCGCGGTATTTTACCCCAGAGGGCAGGCTTATATTGCTGATGATCAGATCAAAGTAGGTAGTGTAGAATATCGATTACCTATTGCTGATATGCATTGGTCGTTTGGGCGCTGGTTATATGTACAACGGATTAAAGCGGCTGGATTTGTCGATGGAGTGAATGGTCAAAGCTCCGTTGAAGTGCGGGACGTTTATGGCCGACTACGGGGTTATGAAACCCAGATTCATAATTTTCAGACTACAGGACTCGATGTTTCTTTTGTCTTTAATGCTCTCCGCGTACGCACATCGTTCGAAGCGGGTTTCCGAAGCATTTATAATCTGACCACGGGCCAGTGGCTCATTCAGCCTCTGGTTATTGATATTGGGATTTGATATGCATGAAGAAGGGTGACGCGGGATGACTAGCTAGTCATCCCGCGTCACCCTTCTTCATGAACTTCTAACGATTATCCTTTATAGAACACCCATTTCGATAGTTCGCGGAAGGAAACTTTTTTTCCGTACATCAGGATACCGACGCGGTAGATTCGGGCAGCTATCCAGGTTGTACCCAAGAATCCCAGCACCAACAGCCCCATCGACAGCATCAATTGCCAAACTGGTACCCCGAAAGGCACCCGCACCATCATAACTACTGGCGACGTAAAGGGAATGATGGATGTCCAAAAGGCAAGCGGCCCATCGGGGTCACGAACGGCAATCTGAGCAAAGGCAATAGCCGCAATGATAGGCATCATGATTGGAAACATGAACTGCTGCGTCTCTGTCTCACTATCGACGGCAGCGCCAATGGCCCCGAATAAAGCGCTATAAAGCAGATACCCTCCTAGAAAATAAAACAGAAAACAACTGATAATCAAAGGTATATTGAGTGTTTCAACAGCCTTCATGATGTTGGCAACTGGGTTCTTATCTTTTGCCATCTTCTGCTGAACTTCCTGCTGGCCCGGCATACCATTCATCCGAGACGACATAGCCGATTTTGCAGCTTCCTTCTGGCCCAACAGGCTGGAACCAACAGTGATTAAACCGGCAGTCAGGGCAATCCAGAGCAGAAACTGGGTCAATCCTACCAGAGCAACACCAATTATTTTACCCAACATCAACTGGAACGGCTTTACCGACGAGATAATAACTTCAACAATCCGGTTAGTTTTCTCTTCCATTACCCCCCGCATCACCTGCGTACCGTAGATAAGCACTGAAATATAGATGAGTAAGGCACAAAACCCACTGATGATGGTTGTAGCGATGCCATTGCTGCTTTTTTCGCCCGAATCACTCAGGCTGATCGTCTGCGCATCGACGTTTACTTTGGCATCTTCAATCACTTTTTGCGTTATACCAGCCTGCTCCAGCTTAATCGTCTCAATCTCTTTACCGATAGCCCGTTCGATGTTACTCTGCAAAGCCAGACTTACGCTCTTTTCGGCAAAAATCTGTACCGTTTTAGGATAGTCAATCACATCTTTCGGTATAAAGACGAGCGCATCGTATCCCTGCTTCACAAATGATTTTTTCGCATCGGTCAGCGATTGCTTCGGATACGAAAACACCGTTTCATTATCGGCCTTAAACTTGTTGACAAACCGCCCACTCTCATCGACGACGGCGACCTTCTTCTGGTTAATGGAGCTGATAGCGGCCCAGCCAATAATAGCATAGAAGCCGAAAATCAGAACGGGGCCTAATATCGTCATAACGATAAACGACCGTTTGCGCACCCGTACCAGGTATTCGCGTTTAATAATTAGGAAAATTGTATGCATATGAGTTAATGATTGAATTGATGAATGACAGCCTGATTGAATTGATAAACAGCATTACGAATACCTCGACTGAAGCAGTCAACCATTCTATCAGGCTATCATTCAATCATTGTTTTCGCCTACGGTTTGGATGAAGATATCGTTCATGCTGGGAATATTTTCGCCAAAAGATCGAAGAGCAACCGTGTCGATCAGGTGCCGAATCAGGTCATTTACCGAAGCATCGGGTGGGATCTTAATATCGGCCCGCTGGAAATCGTCCTCCAAAGGCTGGTTTCTCAAAACCTCAAAAGCCGTCGGTAGACTTGTTAACACCCCCTGGTATTCAATGTGATAGGTGTGCGTTTTAAACTGCTCTTTGATCGCCCGTTTCGAACCATCCAGGATTTTGTGTGATCGGTTGATCAACGCAATGTAATCACATAACTCTTCTACAGATTCCATCCGGTGGGTCGAGAAAATAATGGTCTTCCCTTTCTCGCGTAGTTCCAGAATCTCGTCTTTGATCAGGTTAGCGTTGATTGGGTCGAAGCCAGAAAAGGGTTCGTCAAGGATGATCAGGTCAGGCTCATGCAAGACCGTTGCCACAAACTGAACTTTCTGTTGCATCCCTTTCGAAAGGTCCTGAATCTGCTTATTCCACCAGGTCTTGATGTCGAACTTGACAAACCACACTTTCAGCATTTCCATAGCCTGTTTTTCAGTCAGGCCTTTAAGCTGTGCCAGGTAAAGCAGTTGTTCGCCAACCTTCATTTTCTTGTACAAGCCCCGTTCTTCGGGCAAGTAACCGATGCGTTTGATATGGTCTGGCTTAAGCCGCTCACCATCCAGAATTATCTCACCTGAGTCAGGAGCTGTGATCTGGTTGATGATACGAATCAGGGAGGTTTTTCCAGCGCCATTGGGGCCTAGCAGGCCAAAAATACACCCTTTAGGGACGGACAAGCTCACGTCATCCAGCGCCCGGTGTTCGGCATATTGTTTGATGATGTGATGGGTTTCGAGAATATTAGTCACGAGTGTCGGTAACTTAAATCTGTTTAGGTTAATTCGTATTGGGTTGACGCATCAAACTACGACCATAAGGCGAGTATCTACTACCAATTTACGGACGAACTGCATATGCGCCTTACAAACGGTCATAAAAAAGGCCATACTCCACAGCGAGTATGGCCTTTTCTAGTCAAATTTTTTAGAATAGGTTAAAGTAACGCAGAGTTACCAGCAAATCTTTTTTGATCGGAATGTATAGACGACTAATCCATATAATAGGAATTCATTTATTCACTCAATTGTAATACTCTCTGACCTGGAATAATAACATCAGAAACAGCAAGCCTATTAAAACGCCCACAATACTGAAGGAAAAAATACTGGTTACAACACTGATTAACTGGGCGTAGTAGCTGTACACCCAACCTGACCGTTTCCGGTTGAACAATCCAGGAAGTGCTAAAATGCTTAATACTAAGCCAATTATGGATAAAATCATAGAAACACTGTAAGCAAACCCAACGCTTACACCGCCCATAAAAGTGGCAGGCATTAAAGCGGTTCCGATTCCTAAAAATAGTAGAATCCCAGGAGCCGCCAGAATTAATAAGACCAGTGTGACGATTGGCCAGAATTTAACAAACCCTTCCCGAAAATTTATAGGGAATTGAAAAGGGGCTTTGGTTGTAAAATAAGGAGCTAATTCAGCTTCGAGTACGGCAGGTTGAGCCATAAGAATAAAGAGGTTTAGGGAATACGATAAATAAATGATTAACCTCCTTAAAATTACGGTTTATAGTACCCTTTCAACAAAATCATTTCATGATTTATCAAACGGTAACCTCGTCAGATTCAACAGGCTGCGTCCTGAATTCGCCCTCCCATTTCGAGACTACACAGGTAGCTACCGCGTTACCCGCCACGCTGGTTGCTGATCGGCCCATATCCAGTACCTGATCAATCCCTAACAACAGCCCCAGCCCTTCAAGGGGGAGGTTAAACTGCGAAAGCGTTCCGGCTATAATCACTAACGAAGCCCGTGGCACGCCTGCAATACCTTTAGACGTAATCATCAGCGTGAGCATCATTGTGATTTGTTGCCCCAACGACAGAGGAATACCGTAAGCCTGGGCGATAAAGGCCGTAGCAAATGTCATATACAGCATCGACCCATCCAGATTGAACGAGTAGCCCAGCGGCAAAACAAACGAGATAATGCGTTCTGAACACCCAAACCGACGTAGGGCCTCGATCGTTTGCGGAAACGACGCTTCTGAACTTGCCGTACTAAACGAGAGGATAATAGCTGAACGGACTTCTTTCAGCAGGGAAAAATAGGGGATTCGGGCTGCGAGGCAAATAAGCGACAGCACCACAAAAATAAAAAACAACAACCCACCAAAGAAGCACAGGATGAGATAAGCATATCCGGCCAGAATACCCAGTCCCTGCTTGGCTACTACAGCCGCAATGGCCCCCAGTACCCCGAAAGGCGCAAACGACATGACATAACCCGTAATCTTGAACATGATATGCGAAAGCGCGTCAAGAGCTTTGATCATTATTTTACCATACGCTCCGACGGATCCTACAGCTACGCCAAAAAAGATACTGAATACAACAATTTGAAGGATCTCGTTATTGGCCAGCGCTTCAATAAAACTCGTTGGGAAAATGTGCTCAATGAAATTAGTGAATGTAAGTTTTTTGACTTCCAGACCCACATCTGTGCCCTTGGCTGGCAATTGCAAATCCATCACTTCACCTGGTTTCATGATGTTTACGACCAGCAGCCCTACCACCAGCGACAGGATTGTTGCAAAGTAAAAATAAGCCAGCGTTTTTAACCCGATTCGTCCCACAACACCAAAATCTCCCAGCTTGGCTATGCCGACCACCAGCGTTGAAAAAACCAGTGGCCCAATGATCATTTTAATGAGCCGAAGAAAAATCTTGGACAGGATGTTCAGGTCGGTTCCCGAAAAACCCGAGCCGGTATCCGGGAAAAAATACCCAATGGCAATCCCGAGCACCATGCCCAGAAAAATTCGTGTTGTCAGATTTGGGAGTTTCATGTAGTACTAGTCCAGTTCGATGGTTGATGATTTGCTTGACCTTAGGTTATCTATCCATAATTCCGGCTAGGCACCTGTAAACAACAGCCGTCAAACCGAATGGGATTTACAGGCAACAAGCCTATCTGACAAATGTAACAGAATCCGGGCAGTTCCGAAAATCCTTATGTATTGGGCATTTCGTCTCTTTTTAGCAACCCTTTTCGCAGAAATGAACAGTCAACCGACCGCAAACACCATTTTTTTGCATGTTAAGGTACTAGCCCGTATCATGCGACCTGAACAACCATTTAATCAATAAATTCGGTTAAAAACACGTCGATAAACTGGTTTTCGGCACGCAAATTGCCCCTTCAACACAACATAGAGAAGGTAATCGGTCAACTTGAATGGCGTACGAAATGTAATATCATCAATAATGACCGTCTGCTTACGATTTTCGGGCTCAGAGGGTAATCGTTGAAGGCGATGATGGTGCTCCCAGTACGTCAGAAAGAAAGGAAGACGAATGCCTTTGTCAACGAAAAAGATTTCTTCGTCGCTGGTTTTTTGATCGATGATACGACTGATCCAATCCTGGCGAAACAAGAAAAAGTTTAATTGTAAATGAACCAGATCCCTCTGTAAGCAGCCATCGAAACGGACCACTTTCACCGGTGGAAATGCAGGGGTCAGCTGTTCAAACAGCGCTCGATTGAAGCCTTCCCAAACCTTGGGCAACGGCTGATTTACCTCGGTTTTAAGGACAAAGCGCATAACAGGAGTATGAATTGTGGAGCAAGAAACGAAGGAACATATTTACCTTTTACTGGAAAAGTCAATTTTAAGGTTGCCAAAAACAATCAAAGGTATATATTTACCCATTCACCTGCTTCTTCTAACCCCCATTGGGCGAATTCCCGGTAAGTGTATGCGTCAACTCACTCGGAGGTTAGTTTGTTGGATAGTTATTGGTCTGCTTAGTTTTTCCGGCCATTTGCAGGCTAGCCCACCTGAGCCAGAGTACCTGACTGTGCGCAATGGCCTACCTCAGGGATTCGTCAACTCGATTATTCAGGATAAACGGGGATTTATCTGGTTAGCCACCCGCGACGGTCTTTGCCGGTACGATGGTATTCGTTTTCGGATTTACACACATGATCCACAACGGGCACAGTCGCTTTCGTTTAGCAGTATTTATGAAATTCGGGAAGATGTACTCGGGAAACTCTGGATTCGTACCGAAAACAACCATATAGACCGTTTTGACCCTGTTACTGAACGTTCCAACCGAATTTCCAACTCGCGGGCCTTTCAGCAGGCTTTAGGTCGCGATCAACTAATAGGTATTCAGCCCGATCGTGTCGGTAACGTTTGGGTTGCCACCCGAACAAATGGTTTTTTTCGGCTCAATGCCAATGGGTCTATTTCGCACCGACATTGGGCCGTGAAAGGCGACTCCGTTCAGGCACTAATACATGCTATCCTGGTTGATCGTCAAAATCAGCCTTGGCTGGCTACTCATGACGGGCTTTTTCGATACGATCTGAGTTTACAGCAGTTAATCGCCTTTCGCACCGATCAGGGGCTTCCTCAAAACGAAGTATATCGACTCCACCAGCGACGCAATGGGGAATTGATGCTGGGGTTTCCAGGAAGCGTTGCGTTTTTCAATCCTGCCAATAAACAAGTCAGGCAAGTAATCAATTTGACCAATGAACCGGGGTTACCTCTCTTCGCAACGGATCAGCAGGGCGTTGATTATATTAATCAAAACCGCTATACCGATCAAACAGGGCTGGTTTCGCTGCTCGAAGATGCTTCGGCCGAATCCCCTAAGTTGGGCCGATTCACACCCTTAACTAGTTTGGTTGATCGTTCCAACGTACTCTGGATTGGGCTCAATGGCGATGGGGTGATCAAATATGATCTGAACAAGCGCCCTTTTCAAACCTGGCCCTATCGGGTTAATTTTCAGACAGATTGGCTCACTCAACAGGCCAATATACCAGCCAGTGTAATTCCAGAGGCCATACGCCAGCAATCACCTTCGGGAATACGTTATCAATTCGACGGGCGTCGAACACTTTGGATCAGTAGTTTGCAAACGCCCCCCTACCGATACGATGCGTCTCGTCAATCGTTTGTATCCGTACAGCCTACCGGTATCGAAACGCGCTGGCTACCCAATGGCAATTTTCGGCTGGCTGCATTGGCAACCGGGGCCCAGGGCGAACTTTGGGGTTTACTTGGTCCCATCAATCAGGCGGTGGTTCGATACAACGCCGACCTCCAAACGTTTACAGCCTTTCCACTCCCACTCCCAGCCAATCATCCTTATACCATTACAAGTATGGTTGTGGATGGTGGTCGTATCTATTTGGCAACCGAAAATCATGGACTCCTCCGGGCTGATCTGCCTAGTAAACGGCTCATTCATTGGCAAAGCGTAGCCAGTAACCCTCACGCACTACCCGGTAACTCATTACTCTGCCTGGCCCAGGATCCTCTACAGTATAACTATTTATGGATTGGTACATTTGGTGAGGGTCTTTGCCGACTCAACAAAATGACGGGTTATATTGAGCGATTTCCGATCGGTAAAGCTCTGTCGACCAACGTAATATATGCCATTCGTACCGACAATAAAGGTCATCTTTGGCTAAGTACGAATCGTGGTCTTTGCCGGTTCGATACACGAACACACGACGTACGAACGTATATGGCCGATGACGGGTTGCCCAGTGAAGAATTCAAACAATTTTACGACGTAACCTTACCCGATGGACGGCTCATTTTTGGTGGTGTGGGTGGGTACACGACTTTCGATCCGAACCGAATCAGTGAAGATGCTGTCAAACCAACCGTTGTACTAACAGCTTTCCGGATCAGCAATCAACTCGTAACGGCCAATACGCCAGACTCGCCCATCGATAAAGACATTAATGAAATCCAGGAAATCGTTCTATCCAACCATCAGAACTTTTTATCAATCGATTTTGCAGCCCTTGAATATAATCAACCCCACAAGAATCAATACCGGTATAAACTAATCGGACTGGACAAGGACTGGATTTATAGCGGGAACATTACAACGGCAACGTACACCAATCTGACCCCCAAAGCATATACGTTTATTGTCAATGCCTCCAACACATCGGGGGTCTGGAGCCCCCATACGCATACGTTGCACATTGTTATTGAGCCACCGCTTTGGGCCACCTGGTGGGCGTATACACTATACGCCCTGCTGCTGATAGGTGCCCTGCTGTTATTTATCCGAATCCGTATCGGGCGACTACATCAGAAGAATCAGATGCAGCTTCGTGAGCAGGAATCCATTCAGCTCAAACATCTCGACGAAGTCAAATCACGTTTTTTTGCCAACATCACCCATGAGCTTCGCACTCCACTAACTTTAATTCTAACACCGTTAGAACAGGTATTAACCGATACCGCCGACTCGCCCTATTTCAATCGGCTTGCTCTTATCTACCGGAATGCCAATCGGTTACTACGGTTGATCAATGAATTACTCGACCTGGCCAAACTCGATGCCGGTAACCTGACAATTACGCCTAGCCCCGGCGATCTGCCTGAGTTTATTAAGCGAATTGTAGCTGTTTTTACGGATGAAGCCCAGCGTAAGAATATACAGTTGAACCTAACCCATCAGTTTACACAACCTTATTATTGGTTCGATCCAGATAAGATCGAGAAAATTCTGACCAATCTGCTGTCGAACGCCTTTAAGTTTACCAACGACAACGGCACCATAACGATTCAAATTACGGTTGAACCGCTAGACCCGGCCCTATCCAACTCAGCCAATACAGACCTGATTCGTTTGTCGGTACATAATACAGGTACACCGATTGCCCCTGAAAAACTGCCGCACATCTTTGATCGCTTTTATCAGGCCAACCCCCTAGCAGAAGGCGCCGTTGGCGGATCGGGCATTGGCCTGGCTCTGGTCAAAGAGTTAGTTGAAATCATGCAGGGAACGCTGTCGGTTAAAAGCAAGCCTGAAGAAGGGACAACCTTTACCATTTCCCTCCACTGTCGACAAGCCCGGGCCGAACTTGTAGTTGACCAACCTGCCAAATCCGAACTCGTTTCGCCACCAACAACCTCAGAGCAACCTTCGACTAGTCTGGAAACTACTGATGAGAGAGTATTCCGTCTATTACTAGTGGAGGATAATGATGAGCTGGCCGAATACATTGTGTCTACACTCAATCCAGAATGGCGCGTGAAACGAGTCAATAATGGACGGGCAGGTGTTAATGCAGCTATTGCCGAAGGGCCCGACATGATCATTAGCGATGTGCTGATGCCCGAAGTGGATGGCTATGAACTTTGTCGACAACTGAAAAGTAATCCTGTAACCAGTCATATTCCTATTCTTCTTCTAACGGCCAAGGCCTCAGTGGAAAGCCGTGTAGAAGGATTATCGGCCGGAGCCGACGATTATCTGGCCAAACCATTCCAGGTAGCCGAATTTCAGGCAAGAGTACGTAATCGGCTGGAACACCAGCAACGGATGCGCCAGCATTTTCGTACGCAACTTTTACGACAGGGCAACCTCCCAATTACCAGCCAGGACCCACAGGATGAGTTTATGAATCGGATTTATGGAATTCTGGAAGAGCGGCTCGACGACTCAACGTTTGGCGTAGAACCCTTAGCAACAGCCATAGGGATGAGCCGGATGCACCTGAACCGAAAAGTAAAAGCAATGACTGGTCTTAGCCCCAATGAGCTGATCCGAATGGTACGACTAAAGCGTGCGGCCGAATTACTCCTGACTGGCGTATCTGTGTCTGAAGTAGCCGACCGAGTAGGCTTCGATACGCCTGCTTACTTCTCTAAAGTTTTTAAAGATCAGTACCACGTAACCCCTTCTGAGTACGTCGACCAGAACCGTCATGAGGTAGCCTGACCCAGTCGCTTCTTAGTACAATTTTACTATAGATCTACACTGTTCTCTCCTTTTTGCAAGTCTATTCCGTCAATAAATAGCGTATTATTACCTATATACGAACTGAATGTTACAAATTTTATAGTCCTTGTTACGAAACAGCAAGAGCGGGGCATTCATTGCGATTAGTATTGCGTAAGTATTACTTACTCATCGATCTCAAGAAAAGTATTACGCTTATGTCAATGTCCGTCTTTTCTTTTTCGAACCGGTCAACATCAATGGAATGGCCCCCTCTCAAGCTTTACCTTCGGGAAACAGGTCGTCAGCTTTTTTCTGTATCAGATTTAGTCTACTTACAGGCCGTCGCTAACTATAGTTGGCTGAACTGGGCTGATGGTCGGCGAATGCTGATGCCCCGCACCCTAAAGTACTATTCTCCACAACTACCAGCTGAACTCTTCATTCGTCTACACCGTAACTGCGTTGTCAATCGCCAGTTCGTTGAACGATTGGAGCGAACCGAAACTGGTGGTCTGGTTCATTTAACCACGGGCGAAGTCCTACCCGTGTCACGTCGGCGCTGGAGCTTGGTTCGTCGGCAATTAACAAACCAGCGTTCGTATGTGAATTAAAAGCTTTCTGCTTCTTCTACAGACGTCTTTCCGATGAATCATTCGGCATTCAAAATAATGCTGTTGTCGTTCATCGGAAAGACGTTTTTTTATACACTCTCTTGAGGCCCTCCTCCCGCTCTCATATCAGAATCTCTTGATAAGTCTACTTACTCGCCGGGACAATTTCCGTGCCAGTCTATATTTAAATCACCCGATTTTTGGGCTCTAAACCTGTGCATTTACTTTATGCAGGCAGGAGATTAAAAAAAATCAAAAACTTTCAACCAAAGCTGTAATGTTTTTCTATTTCAGTCGTCTTTGCGATTGATATGGATCTACAAGCCTTTAAACAACGCATCTTGCCCGTTCAGGGACGCCTTTTCCGATTGGCGCAGTTGTTTCTTCGCAATCGTGAAGAAGCCGAAGATGCCTTACAGGATGTGCTGCTACGATTGTGGACCAATCGACAACAATTAGAGACCTACACCAGCATCGAAGCACTTGCCGTACAGATGACGAAGAATTTGTGTCTGGACAAACTAAAAGCCCATTCCAGGCGCAACTATGCCGATGAGGCTACATTACTAGGCATTCAGACCACTGATGCTTCGCCCTATCGACAGGTCGAAGTAGCCGATAGTGCCGAGCTTATGCGAGCCCTCATCGACGAGTTGCCTGAACAGCAGAAACTCATTCTCCACCTGCGTGATGTGGAAGAATATTCATTCGAAGAAATCGAACAGGTAACGGGCGTCAGTATTAATAATATACGTGTGATTTTGTCGAGAGCCCGTCAACGACTTCGGCAGAACTACCTAAAAGTCAATGATTATGAAGCCGGACATTGAAAAATTACTGGATAAATATTACGAGGGTGATACAACGCTTCAGGAAGAAAAGCTACTGCGGCAGTTTTTTCAGGAAGAATCGATACCTGCTCATTTGCAAAGTCATGCTGACCAATTTCGGTATTTCGCCAATGTCCGCAATCAACATCCATCATTCGCCTTTACGAGCAAGTTAGCGGCCAAACTTATGGCAACTGAGCCGAGCCGGGGTTTTAGCTTTACTACCTGGGTTCGACGCTTAGCAGCCAGCGTGTCGCTAATCATTCTGGGATTTGCAGGAGGAATCATTTACAACCACTGGCGAGCAGCTTCGCCCGAAAGCGTTGCCTCGGCAGAGGAAACCTCTTCTGCTTTAGCTATGAAACAGGTGCTCACGTTTGAGCATTTGCCTAAAACCTCAGCCAGCGAGCGTATCCAGGCAGTCAATCAGAGCTATGAGCTAAAGCAGATCGATCAGGATATTACCCAATTACTCATCAACACCCTGAATTTTGACGCTAATGTAAACGTACGACTAGCTGCCTGTCAGGCCCTTAGCCACTTCGCTAATGAGCCGGGTGTGCGCGAAGCACTAATCCAATCACTGAAAATTCAGACAGATCCTAATCTGCAAATCAGCCTGATTGACACGCTGGTCGCCATTAAGGAAAAACGAGCTGTCGATGAAATGCAGCGGCTGGCTCAAAATCAACAAGTACTGGATGCCGTCCGCCAAAAAGCAGAAGAAGGCATTAACCACCTGGTCCAGGGCAGGGATTCTCCTTCCTGATTCTTACGGTATGCTATTGTCTGTTTGGCTAACGCAACCGTAGGTTGATGTTTCAGCCTACCGTAAACAGAAAACCGTAAACCGAATACTTTTTCATTTCCTAGTCTACATTTTCCAAATACAACAACCATGAAAACGCTCCTAGTATTGAGTGCCAGTCTCTTATTGTGTCTATCCAACGCCCAGGCACAGGAATACAAAACCAAATTAACCAATGCCAAAGACCGAAAAGTAACCCTTGAAATTGACGCGGGTGATATAAAAATTGAGGGTTACAACGGCGACGAAGTGGTAATTCAGGCTAATTCCGGTTACGAAGCACCTCCCGAACGGGCTAAAGGTCTGAAGCCTCTGTACTACACGGCTGTGGACAACACCGGCCTTGGCCTGGCGGTGACGCCCGAAAGCGGTGGTCTGAAAATTGAAAAAGCGACCCGTAAATCCATCAAGTACACGATCAAGCTCCCAAGGAAAGTAGGGATTCTCTATCAACAAACCAACTGGCAAAAGGCAGACGTTACGATCAGCAATATGGACGGTGATCTGGAAATCAAGACCAACAATGGATCGATGGACTTGAAGAATGTAACCGGCCCCGTAGTGGCTAATACAACCAATGGCGAAATCAACATTGTTTTCGCCAACATCGATCAGGAGAAGCCCACGGCTATTTCGACCATCAACGGTGAGATCGATATTACGTTGCCTGCCAGTACGAAGGCAAACATGAAGTTACAAACTATTCATGGTGAGATGTACACCGATTTTGATCTGGGCATTAAGAACGCAAAAGATGGGTTAGCCCGGGTTGGTGGTAGCCATTCGATCAATGGCACAACGAACGGTGGTGGGGTTGACATCCAGCTTAAAACCATCAACAGCAACATCTACATCCGTAAGCAGAAATAAACGCTTAACCCCCATGAAAAACAACCTATTCCTATACTCAATTGGGCTTCTGACCCTACTCACTCAGGCAGCCGTTGCGCAACGTATCATTCAAAAAACGATGCCGGTTTCGGCCAATCAACTCGTCAACCTTAATTTACGGTTTGGTGATAGTATTCAGGTTCGATACTGGGACAAGTCCGACTTATCTGTACACATATCAGCGACCATCAACGGCGGCAAACTGGATGATGCGCTGGTGGTAACGACTAATACGACAGATAGCGAAGTCAGTCTGAAAACGGATTTCGACAAAGAGAAGTTGAAAGAGGGAAAAGCAGAAGATTGTCCAGGCGATGGCCATCGGTGGAGTACCGACTACAATGGTCAAAGCTACTATGTATGCAGCAAAATCAATTATGTAGTGAACCTACCCCGGCATGCCAAACTCAGAATAGAAACCATTAACGGGAATATCGATATTCAGGGTGCTACCGAAGCCGTGTTTGCCAAAACGATCAGTGGATTTGTCGATATGAGCTGGCCGAAATCGAAAGGGGCTAATGTGGCCATGAAAACCATCACCGGCGAAGTGTATTCCGATATGGAAATTGCCTTTAAGAATAAGAAAGAGAAAAATCCAATAGTTGGTTACAGGCTGGAAGGAGCCATCAATGGGGGCGGTCCCGATGTTCAACTGGAGTCGATCAGCAACAATATCTACCTGCGAAGGAAAGACTGATGTTGTAAACATTCTCATACAGGGCGGGTTCAAACAGACAACTTGTTTTCTATAGAATCCGCCCTATTTACATGCAACTCAGCTCTGAATCGGCATCGAAGACCTGGATCGCCCACGAACGCCTAACGTTAGCCTATGGTACTCAGGCCATTCAGGGCTATTCCGATCCAATGCATGAACTAATCGGGACGATTCTTTCACATCGAACTACGCACGCCAACGAAGTGCTTGCTTATCGAACCCTGCGCGAACGATTCCCTGCCTGGGAGCAGGTTCGGGATGCACCGCTTTGGGAACTGATCGATGCGATCAAATCTGTAACGTATCCCGAAGTCAAAGCACCTTACATCAAAAATCTGCTGGAGCATTTGTTCAGAGAAACAGGATCGGCTAACATCGATTTCCTCAATAACCTACCCACTGAGGAGGCTATGCACTGGCTCACCAGTCTGCCGGGTATTGGCTTAAAAACGGCCACTCTACTTCTGCTTTTCAAGTTTCACAAGCCTGTGTTACCCGTCGATACCCATGTTCATCGCGTCACACAACGGCTAGGTCTTATTGGTCCCAGGGTAAGCGCCGAGAAAGCTCACACGGTGTTGCTGGCTTATCTACCTAAAGAGCCGCTGGTATTGTTCAATTTTCATAAACACTTTTATTGGCATGGACAACGTATCTGTACCTGGTATACACCCCGGTGTAGCGAGTGTGTTCTGAAGGATATATGTGATTTTTATCAACAGGGCGGAACAGTTATTCTGAGTAGCACTCCTATCCGCAGAAAGAATACTCTAAACAACTGACCAATTGATTCATAGCCTAATACTAACAAACAAGCCCCGATACAGTCTTACTATCGAGGCTTGTTTGTTAGTATTAGGCTCGCGTTAACTCTTGTTACCGTATTTCTTTTTGAAAAACTCTTTCGACTGGTCTACCCAGTTGTCGCGCTCGATTCGGCCAGGGAAAAATTCGATGATCTCATTGACCTTATCGATATCCTCTTTGGTAAAGTTAGCGACCTGCCGAAATGTGTAGATGCCCAAACTATGCAGTTTACGTTCCAGAAATGGGCCAACCCCTACGATGTCTTTCAGATCATCAGCTTCTGAAGCCAATGCCCGACCGATCCGGTCAAAATTTATTTCGCTAGCCCGAGCCGCAATCCGGTTAAGCACAGCCGACTCCGAATTTCCGGCGACAATCGGCGTTTCAATAGGAGCAGCTGGTGCTTCGGGAATCACAGGAGCAACAGGCGTTGAAACGACCACCGGCTTATCAACGGGCACATTTACAAGGGGCGCTACGATATCTTCATTGATAAGCTCCGGTGTATCATCAGGAGCAATAACCGGCAATAGTGGATCGGCATGGACAAAGGCTGGAGGTGTTTCCAAAACTGGCTCAGGCCGGGTCGATTTTACGACAGTCGTCTTACCCGAAATTTTGGCTCGCCGGCATTCCTCCAGTTCATTTTCTTTATCGGCTACCGCTGCCCGTAACGCATTGATGCGTCCTGTTAAAATCAAACGGCCCAACAGCCAGCCAATAAAAGCCGACAGAGCCAGTAAAATGAGTATTTCGAAAATAGCCACTGGGCGGCTAAAAGGATCTAATCCAAACATAACGGACTATGGTTTAAGGAGTTGTGGGTTGACGATTTACCATACGTTATTTTTTACTCGCTAACTGGCTGGCTTGCCCTACCCAATCGTCGCGCTCGATACGACCAGGAAAAAACTCAATAATATCATTGACTTTATCGACGTCTTCCTTATTGAAACTGGCAATTTGCCGAAATGTGTAAATGCCAATAGCATGTAGTTTTTTTTCCAGAAATGGCCCTACACCCACAATAGCTTTCAGATCATCGGCTTCAGCGGCTGATGCCATACCGATACGGGTAAAATTGAGTTCACCGGCCCTCGTCCGAATCCGGTTTAACACCATCGTTTCACTATCTTCTGTAGTAACAACCACCACTGATTCGCGATGGCAATCATCAACTGCCCGTTCAGTACTGGCCAGTTCACCTTCCAGCTCCCGAATGGTTCGCTGCCGGGAAATATAACCGATAATAAAACCCAATACTGCCGATACAGCCAGCATAAGTATCTGCTGCATCTGGGCATCAGGAAGATTAAGGGGATTTAAGTCAAACATAGTTTTTTTCCGTAGTTTATGTGTTTCAGGCCCAATACATACGAATTCAAGACTTGCTTAGCCAGCATCAATCAGCACGTTTTGAGCATTATTAATCGGCTTATTGAACAACAACCGTTACCCGTCGATTCGCTTTTCGACCCGACATGGTGCTGTTGTCTGCCTTGGGTTCGGTCTCCCCTTTCGCTTTTACAATAATTTGCTCTGACGAAACCCCCGCTTTCCGAAGCCTTACCTTTACATCGTTGGCCCGATCACGCGATAGCTGCATATTTACATCTTCAGGGCCGGAGCTATCCGTATGGCCGGTTAGCAGAAGCTTTTTGTCTTTATGGTCAGCTAGGTAGCGAATGGCCTCTCCAAAGAATTTTTTTGTATCCTCAGTTTTAATGTAGTTCGATTCACCCAACTGGAAATACAAATCTATTGGCTCAAACACCGATGTAAACTTCTCGTTATTAGCCAGTTCTTTTTCAGTTACTTCTTTTGTAATCTTGACCGGTTCAGCTGTGGTATCGGCTACTGGCTCTGTTTCGGCTGGCTTAGCAATTCCACCGAAGGCAAAATCGAGTCCACCATAAAGAGAGTCGCCTTTGGCAGTAAAGGTTAGGCTACGTTCTTCGGCCGTGGTTGTGATCGATTCAGCTGAAATCCCCTGTTGTACCAGATACTGCTTGAGTCCTTCGGCACGGGCAATACCTAAATTTGGGAAAGAGGTTGAATTCGTTTCATTTGCTGAATAATAGCCCTTAATTTCGAGCGTTCGACCGGGATTGGCTTTCAAATACGCAACCATTTCGTCCAGCGAGCCCCCCAGACTGTTCATGTTGGCATTAGCTCCCGATTTTGCAAAACTAAAATTGCCCGGAAGGTCAAGTCGGAACCGATCACCATCTGCTATCGTCAACCCGTTTGTGGGAACTGGCTCCTCCATTCCTTCGGTGGTTGCAGAGGCCGCTTTTACGTCATCCACGCATAACTGCTTAATTTTGCAGACGTGCCACCAGGTCGAGCCGGCCATCCACAAACCAAGTAAGATAATCCAGGGAATTTTGTTCGTTAACATACTAAACAGGGGTTTACAGATACTGTATTCAGTTTGCTGCTTTGAGACGAACTTCTGTGAAAAGGTTGCTCAAAAATACACGCAAGCCCTTCAAATACAAATGATTTACCTACAAGACTATCAATGACCCTATTGGTCACTGTATTCGGCTAATGAAAATTCGTAGCCAATTTGTTAATGCATAAGTTTGACCTAACGACAAGTCCGGTTAAACCCTATACGTTAACCTTCAAACCATACATAATTTATCAACAACTCAATTTATGCTTATTGATCTTCGTAGCGATACCGTTGCTCATCCTACACCCGCCATGCGTGAGGCCATGTTTTCTGCCCAGCTTGGCGACGACGTTTTTGGCGACGACCCAACTGTAAATACCCTTGAAACGAAAGCAGCTTCATTATTTGGTATGGAGGCCGCTCTCTTCTGTGCTTCGGGTACTATGACCAATCAACTCGCAATCCGTACCCATACGCGGCCCGGCGATGATGTTATCTGCGATTACCTGTCTCATGTCTATCAATATGAAGGGGGTGGTATAGCTGTGAATGCGTTGGCATCGGCCAGTTTAGCACACGGCATACGCGGCAAGCTCACGCCCGACCTTATACGCGAACATATCTATAATCGTGCCGATCCTCATAAACCACTTTCGCGGCTGGTAGTTCTGGAAAATACCATCAACAAAGGAGGGGGCTGCTACTATACGATTCCCGAAATCGCAGCTATACGGCAGGTATGTCAGGAGCATGAACTAATTCTCCACCTTGACGGTGCCCGTCTGTTCAATGCATTGGTTGAGACGGGTGATCCTACCACGGCCTATGGTCAATTGTTCGACTCTATTAGTATCTGTCTGTCGAAAGGGTTGGGGTGCCCTATTGGGTCACTTCTTCTCGGAAAAGCCGAATTCATCGCGCAGGCCCGACGCTTCCGTAAACTGATGGGTGGTGGCTGGCGACAGGCTGGCTTTCTGGCCGCAGCGGGTATTTATGCGCTGGATCATCACATCGATAGACTGAAGCAGGACCATTCCCGCGCTCGGAAAATCGGCTCCTTACTTGAGCGTCTGCCCGAAGTAGAAGACATTTTGCCCATCGACACAAACATCGTCATTTTCAAGCTTCCCGAAACAATTCTGGCTACAGATTATGTTGCTAAGTTAGCCGCTAAGGGCATCCGCAGTGTCACATTTGGCAAGCACCTCGTGCGCTTCGTTACGCACCTAGACTTTACCGATGAGATGCTGTCGGAAATGGAACTTATTCTGAACCGGGATTTTCACTGATTTTATTGATTGCCCTGCTTTTGTTGACGTTGCGTAACCTTGAAAAGCGACTTTATAACATCAAAGTTTGTCAATTAAATCATAAAAATCCTGGTTCTGACAACTATGCATATACAAACCAGAAATTTACAGAAATCGGATTACCACGACCTCAAAGAGACGATGATCGAGGTATATAGTGGTATCGGGGGCGATTATTGGCCCAAGAGTTCGATTAATAAACTATTGCACATTTTCCCGGAAGGTCAGTTCTGCGTTGAAGTCGATGGTAAGGTTGTAGCAATCGCCCTGGCCATACGGGTGAAATACGACGACTTTGGCGATAACCATACGTACTACGAAATTACGGGCGGATATACCTTCAAAACGCATAACGACGAAGGGGATTACCTGTATGGTATCGAAGTGTTTGTTCACCCTGATTACCGCGATCTTCGGTTGGGTCGGCGGCTGTATGATGCCCGGAAGGAACTTTGCGAGCAGTTAAATCTGAAAGGCATTCTGGCTGGGGGGCGTATCCCAAACTATAATAAATACGCCGATGAACTGACACCCCGCGAATACATTACGAAAGTAAAGCAAAAGGAAATTTACGACCCGACGCTAACCTTTCAACTTTCGAACGATTTCCATGTTCGGAAAGTCCTGCGCGGCTATTTACCGGGCGACTCTGAATCGAAAGAATATGCCACGCTGCTGGAGTGGATCAATATCTATTACGTCAAAGAGGCCGATAAGAAGCCGCATACCGACTCCATTATCCGGCTCGGTGTGATTCAATGGCAGATGCGTTTATTCAAAAACCTCAATACCTTTCTGGATCAGGTTGAGTTTTTTGTCAATGCTGTAAGCGATTACCGGGCCGATTTTATGGTTCTGCCTGAGTTTTTCAATACTCCCCTCATGGCCGATTTTAATGACTTACCCGAACCCGTCGCCATCCGCAAACTCGCCGATTTTACTGTTCCTGTACGAGAAAAGCTTTGCGAACTGGCTATTTCGTACAATGTCAACATTGTGGGTGGTAGTATGCCCCTCGTTGATACGGATGGAAAGCTATACAATGTGGCTTACCTCTGCCGACGCGACGGCTCTTACGAAGAGTACCGGAAGATACATATCACGCCCAACGAAGTGAAGCATTATGGTATGGTGGGTGGACATGAAATCCGGGCGTTTGATACGGATTGCGGTAAAATCGGTATGCTCATCTGCTATGATGTCGAATTTCCCGAACTCAGCCGGATTCTGGCCCAGCAGGGCATGCAGATTCTGTTCGTCCCGTTCCTGACCGACACGCAGAATGGATACTCCCGTGTACGTCATTGTGCGCAGGCGCGGGCCATTGAAAACGAGTGTTATGTAGCCATATCGGGTTGCGTGGGCAACCTGCCTCGGGTGCATAATATGGACATTAACTATGCGCAATCGGCGGTATTTACCCCTTCCGATTTTCAGTTTCCAACCAACGCCGTTAAAGCAGAAGCCACGCCGAATACCGAGATGGTCCTTATCGCTGATGTCGATTTGAGTTTACTGAAGGAGTTACATGAACACGGCTCGGTTCAGGTCATGAAAGACCGGCGAACTGACCTGTATGATGTTACCCTGAAAAAGACAGCAAGAAAAGCCCTCAAAGGGAAAAAAGATTCGCCGGATAATGACCCCGAAGCTGTTCCGCCTGTTATCGTTGTGGCGGATTAAAAATATCAAGAGTGGTCAGGTATTGTGCATATTTACTATATCTGGCCTCTCTTATACTAATTCACACCAGCCCTTCGATTGAAAATACATCCAGTTTCGACTTCCTGAAATTGCGAACCCGGCTTAAAACAGCGTTCCCATTGTTTGATCCGCCTTCGTTGGTATTGCCTTCAATGGTTTCAATAAAATCATCGCCAATGTGGGTTATCAAACCCGCATGAACCCAGTCGTTTGGTGTTTTTTGGAGGAGAAAAATGTCACCGGGTTTCATCAATGCTGGGTTGGCCCGAATCTGGGAATAGCGGAAAAGTGCACCTGTTTGCAGGCCCGTTGTTCCAACTACATCACAGCTATAGGTTAAGGGCATTATTTTTTTGAAATCTTTACCTACTACAGAGGCTGCCTGATCGAGAATGGTCTGTACAAAGCCCATACACCAGAGCCACTCGCTCCCTTCATTACCATCCATGTAAGCACGTACCCAGGGACCCGAGTTCGGTTGCTGATTAATGACTAGCTCAAATGGTCGGTTCTGTAACTGATTTCGAGCCGCATTGACCACCAGCCCTCGCAATTCTGTTCCAGCGATAGGTCCCAGGAAAGCGGCCCGCATGGGAGCAGCCAGCAAATCGAATGTAGACTGATCAACAATACCGTTTTGGGCAATGCCTTGGGCTTTCTGGAAGTTTTTGACGGCCTGCTCGGTAGCTTTGCCAAAGTCGCCATCAATACCCGTTGCCGTAGCGGTTCCCGCATTAATCATTGCAAACAACGTCAGCCAGGCTTGAATCTTTCGAACATCCTTTTTGGTATTGTTCGCTCCATTACGCTGTTGAACGGCACTAATCGTAAGTTCATTCTGAAAGGCTGTCTTTTGCATAGCAGTAAGTCAGGAAGGTATGTTTTTAGGAAGCGCACAGATTATGGATCGCAGTATACAATCGACTACCTTGTTCGGTACGGATTAATTGAGTAAAAGGCATTGGCCTTTATTTATCGCAGAAGTTCTGCAACCAGAATACCCAAATAAGTGCCGATGGCATTGCCTAATGTACCAACCAGTACGGCAGGCAGTTGTAAATCAGGCCGATTCAGGCTACGGGCCAACGCCAGTGCCGAAGTTCCCCCTCCGATATTTGCCTGCGAGGCAATGCCCAGTATATCCCAGTCCTGCCGGAATAAGGCCCCAATTCCAAAGACGAGCAGTGCATGAATCAACACCAGTAATAGAATCATACCAAACAGCACAAAAGCCAGTTGGCCATCGCGTATGAGCGCGCCAATATCGCAATACGCACCAATGACAGCCAGAAAAATGTAGATGCCGAAAAGACCCAGTAGTCGGCTCCCGCGCAATGTGTTTATTACCCGGAATTGAGCCAGCCCTAAGGCGATTGTCGTCAAAATCAGCACGAAAGGAAAAACGGGAAACCAAGTTGCCAACTGTTTGGAGATAAAAATGGCCCCAAATCCAAGTGACAACAAAATGGCCAGATCATTTGGAGTCATCGTTTCGGAATCCGAAAATAGATTTTCAGCCGAAGCTGCACTCTGATCCTCTGAGGCAATCAGGCGCTGCCGTGGAAACCGACGCTGTAAAAAAACGGGGAGCGTAAGGGTCACTATCATCCAGAGGGCCGTCATAATATTATCGGCTGCCGTAGCTGCAATGAATAAATTACCCGCTTTCGACACGCTATAATGCAGGGCCACTGCGTGGAAATTAATGCTTCCACCAATATAGGTTCCCGTAAACATCCCTGCCAGCGCGTAAAACAGACTCCCGACTGTTTGTGGAGCCGAAAACACCCATACACTCACCAAAACACCGATGATTGTTCCTGTTGATCCAATCAAAAACATCGTCAGCATGGGTAGACCAGCCCTACGCAGATCTTTGAGATTCACACTTAGCAGCAGCAGAAACAGCGAGAATGGAGCGATGTAGCTAAAAATACCTTCATAAACTGGCGTTTCAATGGTTGGAATAACACCCAGATTGGCTTCGACGGCCGTTACCAGAATAACCAGTAAAGCCGTTCCAATCTGGCGAAAGCCTGGCTTTTTAGTTAGCCATTCGCAGATGATAACATTCAGGCAAAGAACGAACAGGATGAAGATGGAGTCAGTCACAGAAGAGGCAGGTTATGCCTGTAAAATAGGCAAAATCGGTCAATAGCGAACGGGTTTTCAGGATTGTTATGGTTAATCATGATTCGTGTACATCATAACAGCCCTAAAAACCCGTGTGCTATTGACCATTTTTTTCAGGATCGGGAATTTTTAATACATTAAATCTGTAACTAGCATTATTACAGTAATGAACGGACGTTTTGCCATATCGATGCACATCTTAACGCTGCTTTCTAAAGCCAATGGCGAGTGGGTTACGTCTGACTTCATTGCCGGTAGTATCAATATCAATCCGGTTCTGGTACGTAAAGAAATCATTAACCTCCGTAAGAAAGGGCTAGTAATTAGCCGGGAAGGTAAAAACGGGGGTACCATGTTAGCTAAACCGGCCAGCCAGATACGGGTTTCGGATGTGTTTCTGGCAACTCGACAAGGTACCGTGTTAGGCAATGCCCGAAACTCGCCAAATCCCGATTGTCCGGTTGGCCGACAGATTAATCGTCACCTGGACAGTCTGTATCAGGAAGCCGAAGAAGCGCTGGTACGAAACCTGGGAACCAGCACCCTGGACGATTTTGTCCACCGTTTCGATTAATTTTTTTAAACAAAACTGTAACAATTATTATTACAATAATCAATTTTCAATTAATCAATTAGCTCTATGAAACTGGCACTTATTGGCGCATCAGGTTTTGTTGGTTCAGCCGTTCTGACCGAAGCCCTTCAGCGCGGACATGACGTAACGGCCATTGTTCCTCATCCTGAAAAAATCACCATCACAGACCCAAAACTAACCGTTAAAAAAGGCAATGCACTGGACGCCAATTCAATAGCCGAACTGGTTGTCGGGCATGATGCTGTCGTGAGCACCTTCAATGCGGGTTGGACTAACCCTAACCTGTACGACGACTTTTTGAAAGGCGCTGAGGCTATCGAACAGGGCACGCAACAGGCAGGTGTGAAGCGGTATTTGTTCGTTGGTGGCGCGGGTAGTCTGGAAGCGGCTCCCGGCGTTCAACTGGTAGACACGCCCCAGTTTCCGGCCGAATGGAAACCTGGAGCCCTATCGGCACGGGACTACCTAACCCACCTTCGTCAGAATACTACCCTCGACTGGACCTTCCTGAGTCCGGCCATTAATCTGGCTCCCGGCCAACGCACCGGAACGTTCCGCATCGGAACTGAGCAACCTGTTTTCGATGAAAAAGGCGAAAGCAACATTACCGTTGCTGACCTTGCCGTAGCCATTATCGACGAAATCGAGCAGCCACAGTTTATCCAGAAGCGGTTTACGATAGGTTATTAATGGTTTATTGACTACTCAATCGCCTTAAAAGCCTAACAATTCGAAAAGTTGCAGGTGGCCTATCGTTTGGCAGGCCGCCTGCTCCAATAGTTTACATCATGAGAAACCTGCAAAGGAAGGTGTTTATTGAGGTCAAAAACCTCATATCGATATTCGACGGTATCGATGTGGTTATTATTCGAGAAAAAATCATCTCCTTCGAAAAACCGCTTTCGATTCACGATAATGGAACTATCTAAACCACTTGAGTAAATCTCCTGCTTATTTCGTATATCAGTCGTAAATTGATGAATCTCCCGAATCAAACGATTGTGTTTATCATACTCATAACGAATTGTATCGGGGCCTGTCGGTACATAATTTCTCCCTAAGTACATTCGATCGTACCAAGCAAGGTTACGACGACCTGATTTATCGTACGAAAACCGTTGAGAATAATCATAAAGTGTATCCTCAACCAGCCCATTCGGCGTTCTTAAAACGTAAAAACGAAAATGACGCGTAAGCTGCCCTTTCTTATTGCGTTCCCAGCGATCAATATTAATATCCTTCGATTGGAATTGCTCGGTAGCTGGATATTCAATTAAAAGCGTATCCTCATTTGTATACCGATACTTATACACAAAAGACTTTAACAGCTTCTCGTCATCTACCCCATCTGCTTTATACTCGTCCCGAAATTCACACACCACACGGCCCTGCCGATCATACTCATAACGTCGTTTGGATAGATTAATGAACCCCGGTGCCGAACTATCGTCATGGTAATAGTGGGTAGTAGCAACCTTTCGATTGTTTACATATTCATTGAAAATCTTCTCATTAAAGCGGCCATAAAAAAAGTCCTCCAGTATGCGATCCTGCCTGTCCAGGAATGTAGTCTGAAGCAATTTGCCCTTTATCCATTTTGTTCGAACTGTAGCAATCTGTTGAGGATCAGTAACAACTCTCGGAATAGATGCATCCAGAAACGGCTCGTGAGGGCGCCTGAATACGAACAGAATCAGTAATGCCACTAACAGGACGTATATTAATTTAATACGGGTCAATTTTCAGACTATTTAAGTAAACCGACATGAGCCTTGGTTGTCATTCATTGGCCTGATAGATTAATTAGACGGTTGCTTCGAGTTGTTCGGGCTGTATTTCGATCGGGCGCAAAATAGGCAGAACCAGATGAATGACCACCAGACCAATCAAATAGGAACAACTGGCAAAGACAAACATGGGCTTATAGCCGAACGAAGCCACAATGAAACCAGTAGCCGCAGCCATACCCATGCTGATCATACCGCCCATAAATCCGCCTATGCCGGTAGCCGTAGCGACTGAATTGCCCGGAAATAAGGTTGTCGATAAGGCATACACATTAGTCGACCATCCCTGATGCGCAGCCGTTGCCAGCGCAAGTAACGCGACTACCCCCGCAAAGCTATGCACCGACGGAATCAGGTAGATGGGCGTAACAGACAAGGCGCAAAGGAGCATGGCTAGCTTGCGGGCTTTATTTTCGGACCAGCCGTTTTTCATCCAGTACGTTGCCAGCCAGCCGAAGAATACGCTACCTATATCGGACACAACGTAAATGATCAGGAACGGAATCCCAAAGTTTTTCAGGTCCAGCTTTTGGTCGAGCTGGTTGTTCGTGAGCAGAAAATCGGGAAGCCAGGTCAGGTAAAAGAACCAGACCGGGTCGGCGAAGATTTTACCAAAACAAAACGCCCAGGTCTGTCGATGGCCAAGCAGCTTTCCCCACGAGTAGCGACTGTTCGATGCAGCTTTTCGGGCAGGTTCCCGTTCTTCGAAAATATACCCAAATTCCGTTTCAGAGAGCTTCGGCGTGTCTTCAGGTTTCGCATAACTCACCCACCAGATTCCCAGCATCAGCACACCCAGCACAGCCGAAATAAGGAAAGCGCCACGCCAGCCAAACTGCTGCATCAGAAAAGGAACCAGTAAGGCCGTGGTAATCACCCCCATATTGGACCCCGCATTGAGGATGCCCGTAGCTGTTGACCGTTCGCGCCTGGGAAACCATTCGGCAATGGCTTTCATCGCCGATGGAAAGTTGGCCGCTTCACCCAGTCCTAACACCGCTCTTACGAAGGCAAACTGCCCCACCGACGATACAAACCCGGACACGATACTGGCCAGACTCCAGACAGCCATCCCAATCGAGAAACCTTTCTTTGTACCCACCCGGTCAATGAGCCAGCCAATCAACAGAAATCCAATGGCATAGGTGGCCTTAAAAGCTGAATCGATCAGCCCCATCTGAATCCTGAACTGTTTCAGATGCACATCGGTCAGCAAGACATCAGGTGCCAGCCCCAACAAGGTTTTCTTAAACCCTTCGTCCGTCATCACGAACGAAAGTACCTGGCGATCAACGTAATTGACGGTAGTAGCCAGAAAAAGGAGCGCAATAATCCGCCACCGATAATTGGTATGTAGCAAAAGAACTGGCTTGGTTTAGGGTAGTCAATCGTATGGATAAGCTAGTACCCGGCTTTACTTCCCTGCCGGATACAATACACGCGCCATTTCCAGAGGGCGATCGGTCGACATAATATCAGCTCCATGCTGAACGTAGGTGTTATACACCTGATTGCCTTTGGCAGCCGCCTGTTTATCGAGATTACCGAGCGTACCGAGGATCGTTGCAATACCTTTCTGATGCAGAAACGAATACAGTTCCGCGTCGGGTTCTTTCACGCCCACGAAGGCAACCATTCGGTTATCGGGAACGCCTACTTCGCGCAGCCGATCGTATTCAGCCTGGTTCCGAATCGTAACAGAGAGCATCAGGTTTGGATCGAGCTGATGAAGTTTGGCCGCATCCTGCGCATTGTAGGTAATTACACAGGCATAGTCGCTCGCTCCCGTCTTATGGATCATATCGACCACTTTGGCAAACGATACGTTCCGTTTCACATCGAGCGTAAACCGAACTTTGTTTTTACCCCAGCGTAGTACTTGTTCCAGTGTTGGAATCTTATAGGGTGTCACCGTACCCATGTTATCTTCCAGACGGTACTGCGCCAGTTCGGCATAGGTTTTATCGATCAGCTTACCCGTACCATTGGTGGTCCGGTCGAGCGTAGCATCGTGCATCATCACCATCACACTGTCTTTAGTCAGGTCAATATCACATTCGATGATGGCCGGATGCGCTGACGGACCAATCTGCTGGGCTACATACGCAAACGATTCGATGCAGTTTTCGGGGTACCCTTTCAAATCGCCACCACCCCGGTGTACGGATATGAGCGGGGCGCGATCCGGCTTATACTGAAAAAAGTCCTCCGCGCCACTTTTCGACAGATTGGTCGTCGCTTTAGGGGCACAGGCAGTTATACAAAACGCTAACCCTGCCAGAAAAAAATGTTTTGACTGCATTTTATTGAAAACGGCCGGTTTCCTTCAGGATACTACACGTTTACCAAAGGAACCGATCAAATAAGATGTATTGTTGATAAAAACACAAATGTACGTTGAATCCAACCGGATTCAGCATTGGGAACAACGATCGTCCCGCACACATCGCAAGCTTATTCAGTTATGATTCCCTTTTCAATTCTGGATCTATCGCCCATTGTCGCCGGAAACACGGCTGCTCAGGCATTACGTAATACACTCAATCTGGCGCAACATGCCGAATCGCTGGGCTATAATCGATATTGGCTGGCGGAGCACCATAACATGCCGGGTGTGGCCAGTGCGGCTACGTCAGTCGTCATTGGCTATGTAGCCGGCGGTACCGAAACGATTCGCGTGGGGTCGGGCGGTATTATGCTACCCAATCATTCGCCCCTGGTGATTGCCGAACAATTCGGTACGTTGGAATCACTCTATCCGGGCCGGATTGACCTGGGTCTTGGTCGGGCTCCGGGAGCCGATCAGGCCACCGCCCGCGCCTTACGACGGGATGCCACTGGCCCCGATACATTCCCGCAGGATGTGGTTGAACTGATGCACTATTTTCAGCCCGACGACTCCAATCAGTTTGTGCAGGCCGTACCAGGTAATGGACTTAATGTTCCGATCTGGATACTCGGTTCCAGCTTATTTGGTGCTCAACTGGCGGCTATGCTTGGGCTACCCTATGCCTTTGCCTCGCATTTTGCGCCGAAAGATCTGATGCATGCCCTGCATGTATACCGTACTCATTTCACCCCATCGGCCCAACTGGATAAACCCTACGCGATGGTAGCCGCTAATGTAATCGTAGCCGATACCGACCGGGAAGCGGAGCGATTGTTCACTTCGGTTCAACAGCAGTTTTTGTACATACGCCGGGGAAAAGCCCGCCAAATGCAACCACCTGTCGACGATCTGACTGCCCAATGGGCAGACTATGAACTGGCTGGTATCGAGTCGGTCTTTAAGTATGCATTGGTTGGTTCACCCAAAACTGTACAACGTCAGCTACGTACTTTTCTGGAGCAAACACAGGCTGATGAGTTCATCCTATCTGCCCCTATTTTTGACCACGAAGCCCGGAAACATTCCCTTACCCTGACCGCACAGGTACGCGATGCTCTTGCCACTCAGCCGACCAGGTATATGCCCGTTTCGTAAGTTTTTGTATATTTGCTTAAAGCCAAACGCCATGATACAAGCGTCGAACCCAACACTTCCTCAAACGCTCGAAGCCTTTTTAGATTGGGAGCCCGGTGATGGCTTCAAGTATGAATGGAACAATGGGGAAATTATTCAGTCTTCAGGTATGAAGAAAAAGCAGTATTTTATTTATAACGTTCTGAGTAAGCTATTCTTCGAAAAGGGATACCATCAGCAAGGAATGCTCATGGCAGAACCCGACGTGATGCTTACAGCTTTCCAGATGCGCCATCCCGATATTGCTTATTTTACAGATTCGCAAATACAGCGAGGTCGAAATGGCGAGGATGTTATCCCGGCTTTTGTGATCGAAGTATTATCTGAAACGGATCAGGCATATCGAATTGAAGAAAAGATCGCTGAATATTTTAAAGCGGGGGTACAGGTCATCTGGAACATACTTCCAGAACAGGAAGTGGTGTACGTTTATACTTCCCGCAAACAGGTAACCATTTGTCTGGACGACGATATCTGTTCAGCAGCCCCTGTTCTGCCTGACTTCACGATTCCTGTAAATACATTGTTCGCCTAGCTTAACGATTCATAACTTAAAAAGGGCGGTTCAGTGAACCGCCCTTTTTAAGTTATATCACCACATTTACGATGCGTTTGGGAACGACGACGACTTTCTTCGGCGACTTTCCATCCAGCCACTTCTGAACAATCTCATCAGCCAGTACTTCCTTCTCGATCTCGGTTGGTGCGCGATCCAGCGAGAAACTGATCGTGGTACGCACTTTCCCGTTGATCTGAATCGGATATTCGAAGGCATCTTCTACCAGATAAGCCGGGTTAAATGTCGGGAATTTCGCTTTCGAAATGGTGCCGGGTTCGTTGCCCAGCGCAGCCCACAACTCTTCCGTAATGTGTGGCGCATAAGACGACAAAATCAGCACCAAATCCTGCAAAATGGCTCGTTTATGGCAATTTAACGCTGTTAACTCATTTACGCAGACCATAAACGCACTGACCGAAGTATTGAACGAATACAAATCAATGTCCCCTTCGGCCTTCTGAATCGTCTTGTGCAGAATCTTCAGCTCGGCAGGGGTAGGCTGTTCATCGGTTACCAGCCAAGTGCTGCTCCCATCGGTGTTATCCTTATAAAACAACCGCCAGAACTTACGGATAAACCGATATACCCCGTCAATACCGTTCGTATTCCAAGGTTTCGCCTGCTCCAGTGGCCCCAGGAACATTTCATACAGCCGAAGAACATCTGCACCGTATTTTTCAACAATCATGTCGGGATTGACAACGTTGAATTTCGACTTCGACATTTTTTCAACCTCAGCCCCAACAGTGTAACGACCATCAGGTTCAGTGATAAACTCAGCGTTCTCGGTTAAATCGGGCCGGGCCGCTTTGAAGGCATCAAGATCCAAGACGTCGTTTTCAACAATATTCACATCGGCATGCAAAGGCGTCACGTCCTGGCCATTAATTTGATTCAACGAAACAAAAACCGGAGCAATCCCCTCCTGTCCAGTACCTTTCACCCGGTACACAAAATTCGACCGGCCCTGAATCATGCCCTGGTTAATCAGTTTTTTGAACGGTTCTTCCTGCGGTACATAGCCTCGGTCTTTCAGGAACTTGTTCCAGAAACGGCTATACAGCAGATGTCCCGTCGCATGTTCGGTACCCCCGATGTACAGGTCAACATTTTGCCAGTAGTTGATGGCCTCTTTGCTGGCAAAGGCCGTGTCGTTGTTCGGGTCCATGTAGCGGTACCAGTACCATGATGAACCAGCCCAGCCCGGCATAGTGCTCAACTCATATTCGTACTGGCCCTTGTATTTCCAACCCTCCGCACGGCCTAGGGGTGGTTCGCCCGTTTCAGTGGGCAGGTATTTGTCAATAGCAGGCAATTCCAGCGGAAGATCGCTTTCATCGATTAGATAGGGCAACCCACCTTTGAAATACACAGGTACAGGTTCACCCCAGTAGCGCTGACGGCTGAATACGGCATCCCGCATCCGATAATTGACCTTCCCACGACCCAATCCACGCTCTTCCAGCCAGGCAATCAAGGTGGCTGTTGCCTCTTTATAAGTCATACCGTTGATGATGCCTGAGTTGATATAATGGCCTTCCTTTGTATTGTCGGCCTGTTTATCGATGTCTTTCTGTGCATCCAGAATGGGTATGATCGGCAACCCGAAGTGGGTGGCAAAGTTCCAGTCGCGCTGATCGCCCGACGGTACCGCCATCACAGCCCCCGTACCGTATCCGGCCAGTACATAATCGGCCAGGTAGATAGGTACCTTTTCTCCATTGAACGGATTGATACAGTAACTACCCGTAAATACCCCCGAAATAACCTTCGTCTCGGCCATACGATCCCGCTCAGAACGCATTTTGGCGGCATTGACATAAGCTTCTACAGCTTCATGCTGTTCAGGTGTTGTCAACTGAGTCACCAGTTCATGTTCGGGTGCCAATACCATAAAGGTTACCCCATAAATGGTATCCACGCGGGTGGTGAACACTTCGATATAGTCGTTAGGTGTACTCGCTACTGGAAATTTCACACTGGCGCCTACGCTCTTACCGATCCAGTTGCGTTGCTGTTCTTTCAGCGATTCGGTCCAGTCGATGGTGTCCAGGCCGGTCAGCAAGCGATCAGCATAAGCCGTAATCCGCATCATCCACTGACGCATCAATTTCTGCTCGACCGGATAGCCACCCCGCTCCGACACACCGTCTTTCACCTCATCGTTGGCCAGCACGGTTCCTAATGCCGGACACCAGTTAACGACAGCATCAGCCAGGTAGGTCAGGCGGTATTTCAGGGTAATTTTATACGACTCTTCTGCCGACATCGCATTCCATTCGGCGGCTGTAAACGTCGGAGTGTCGTCGTCACAAACGGCGTTGACATCCGTAGTCCCGTTGGTGGCAAATTTTTCCAGCAGCGTTTCAATGGGTTCCGCGCGGTCGGTATCGCGGTTGTACCACGACCGAAACAACTCCATGAAAATCCACTGCGTCCATTTGTAATAGGCCGGATCGGACGTGCGAACCTCCCGGCTCCAGTCGAAGCTAAAGCCAATATTTTTTAATTGCTCGATATACCGAACGCGGTTTTGCTCGGTGGTGATGGCCGGATGCTGTCCGGTCTGAATGGCATACTGTTCGGCCGGAAGCCCAAACGAGTCGAAACCCATTGGGTGTAGGACATTAAACCCTTTCAGTCGCTTATACCGCGCCACAATATCCGACGCAATGTAGCCAAGGGGGTGACCAACGTGTAATCCGGCTCCTGATGGATACGGAAACATATCGAGCACATAGTATTTTGGCTTGTCGGTATTGGCTTCGGGCTGGTAGGTCTGGTGTTCGTCCCAAAACCGTTGCCATTTTTGTTCGGTTTCGCGGTGATTGTAGTCGGCCATAATGGTAACGCGGCAGGAAAGCCGCTAACGATAGCAAAAGATTCGTCGGCTTTTCAGCCGCACAACTTGATTTCTTGCAAAAATAGCCGTTTGCAAGCACTTTTGTCTATCGCTTGTGTCGATGAATGCATAAACTTCCTGATGAATCGCGTCCGTCCGTCTGTTTCTTCTGCCCTAACCAAGTCATCCGTAGCATCCACAGATCCATTCTATTGGCTGTGGCTGATTGGTTTAGGGGTACTGACAACTCTACTGGGCTGCGGCATCATTGGCGACTTTAGCCATCCCCTCTCCGATGGGAACGATACGGACCAGTTTGAATACGTGGGTTATTTTTTCACGAAGAACCTGTCGTTCAATCCTTTTCCGCATCTGAATCTGGTCAACACCCAAACGTTTTATCCGTATGGTACAAATCAGGTTTTTCTGGATTGGGGATTTGAGCGCGATTACTGGTATCGGGCCTGCTACCTACTCCTGAATGGACCGGGGCCCTATCTTCAATCCTATTACCTATATACGCTGCTGGTAGCGGCTATTGGTACGTTTCTATTGCTGGAGCCCCGATTTGGCCGATTCAAAAGCTTTGTTGCTGGGTTGATCGTATCGATATTTAACTTTTACGCCATCTATAAATTCCCTGTTCACATGAACGTAGGGGTGGGCCACTGGACAACGCTGTGCATGGTAGCCACTTATCGGCTGCTGTACGATACGGTCGAACAAAAACCCATTACGTTATCTTTTGTGCTGGTTTGGATATGGCTGCATGTGCAGGTATTGAGCCAGGAACTTGGTTACGTAGCTGGCTTCGCCCTGACATTCACTACGCTGGCCGTTCCGTTCATCGCCCTAGCTTTATTCCGAAATTCCCGTCAATCAACGACAAAACAAGACGAACCTATACGCTGGTTTACTCTCCTGACCAGCTATGTACAGGAACAGTGGCGGCATTACAAACGGGATATTGTGTACGGGTTGGTACTCATCAGCATCAGTCTTTATCTGTACTTACCACTTACCTTACAGATCGCATTTACGGCCTGGGAATTTGACTTTGGCGCTGTTCCCGAAATCCGGGCCTGGTCGCATCCGCTTCGCCTGTTGATTCCCCATTTACCGGGTTTACATACCTATGCTCTTCCCTATCACCGATGGTTTAAGGACGCTTTCGAAAGCTACGCGCAAGGCAGTCCAGGCCTTTATCTGATTCTAGCAGGAAGCATCGGTTTCTGGCAAATGCGTCATCGTATTACGCTCTGGCTACCAATTGCCGTTATGCTGGTTTTATGCCTGCTATACCATCCGGTCCTTATTCCCACGCTAAAAGTTTTCCCCTGGTTCAGCTTTAACCGACATGGCGGCAGAGCCAGCCTGATCTATCCCGTTCTCTTTTGCCTGCTGGCTATACCCATCAAATGGCCACAGTACTTATCCAAACAATTCCTACTTTTTTTGGTAATAGGCTTGATGCTCATTGAATGGGTTACGGGTTATTATCCGCGCTATCGATACCCAAGCCATGTTATCTCCGATCAGGTGTTACAGTACTGCAACGTAGTTCGTCGGCAACCAGGGGTAGCTGTACTCGACTGGCCTTTCTGTGCCATAGGAGCCAACGGACCGGGCGGCCCCGAGGGGCTTTGCCCCTATTATGACCAGCAAAATGCGGTATTTACGTTCCGGCGATTTTACGATAAATATGGTGTTGGGCAGTATTTTGGCCGATTACACCCCGATCAAATTCAGCCTTTCCTGCGGGATGGCTGGCCCCGGCTCCTGACTCCAAGCCGACGTTTTACCGAACAAGACTGGCAATTTTTCGATAATTTCCTCCAAAAGAACCTCTTCGCCGGAATAAACCTGTATCCTGATTTACTGACCTCTGATCAGGTTGCTCAATTCTACCAGCGATATGGACAACCCATCGCCAGAACGCATTTTCCCATTGCCGGACAGGTTGTTTTTCTACCCATTCAACCCAAAAAATAGTCTACCCAAAAGCAAGAGTTGCAACGGCCATTTCGTTTTATACGTATAGCCGATAAAGTGGACTTGATGCTCGATCATCGTTCACCCATATCCACGGCGATTCTTCTATTCTATGGCCTAACGTTCTACGATTCAGCTTTTTCCTAATCTATCTTCGTACGTTATGCGACGTTTTTTCCCGCTCGCGACACTTATCAACGTCGCCGTGACCGGTATCGGTTTGTTTGGCTGTCAGGCCGATAGTAGCGTAGAGCCTACCAGTATTTCGGCCGACTGTCTGGTCAAAGCTTCATCCAATAGTGGGGTTGCCATTGCTGGTTCATACATCGTTACCTATCAGCCAACTCAAACGCTGTCAGGAGTAGCTGGTGCCCGAGTAGCAGCAACCGAAGCCCGCTTCGAACAACTCCTGGACGATTATCAGATTGCCGACACAAAGGCCGATGTTTTAGTATCTGATGAACAAACCAGCTTTCTGGCCCACCTCACCGAGAGCGAATCTGAGCAATTAAGCCAGGATCCCGATGTACTGATGATAGAGCCCGACCGGATTATGTCGATCTGTAGTTGTGTGGATGTAGCCACTACGTCGACATTATCCTGGAATATCAAGCAGACTGGCTACGGACGGGGCGATTTACAAACCGACAAAACTGTCTGGATTATCGACACCGGCATCGACCTCGACCATCCGGATTTGAATGTAGATGTCAATCGAAGCAAATCCTTCGTTAGCGGCAATACCTCCGCCGATGACGAAAATGGACATGGTACGCACGTAGCAGGCATCATCGGTGCCAAAAACAATAGCATTGGTGTAACGGGGATTGCTTCTGGTGCTACGCTTGTTGCCCTTCGCGTCTTAGACGATGAAGGCGAAGGCCGCCTTTCCGGCATTATTCAGGCCATCAATTATGTAGCGCAAAATGGAAAATCGGGCGATGTAGTCAATCTGAGTCTGGGCGGAGAAAGTACGTCATCGACACTCGATGCCGCCATAACCCGAGCAGCTAATCTGGGCATTCTGTTTGCCATAGCAGCTGGCAACGACGGCAAAGATGCCAATAACTACTCACCGTCGCGAGTTAATCACGCCAATGTATTTACTGTATCGGCGATGGACAGTAAAAATCAGTTTGCTTCCTTCTCGAATTTTGGCACCAGTGTAGATGTCTGTGCCTACGGGGTACGAATCAAGTCAACCTATAAAAATGCCGCTTACGCTACGTTAAGTGGTACATCCATGGCCGCACCACACGTAGCGGGCTTACTGTACATTCGGGGCGCAAACCTGCCTACTCACGGCACCGTTACGGGCGATCCAGATGGCAAAGCTGACCCAATGGCGGGTGAAGGCAACTAATCCTCTTTATATCAGTCTGGCATACGGTATTCAGCTAAAAAGGTAACGATTGGGCATCGTCAAGAATGACGCCCAATCGTTTTCTTGCAACTTTCCGCATTCATACTGTATCTTTGTGGCACTTTCAAGTCTTGTCTGACGTTACAAACTCGAAAATCATTTGAAAAAAGCGGCACGTGGATGTGCCGTTTTTCATAAATACATTACTCCATTAATTCGATAGGTTTTATACTGTATGAGCCAACCCTTAGCTCCCACGTCTGATTCGGCAGGTAATACAATCACACTAACAGGCCCAGAGATCGACCTTAATGGACTCACGATTACCTTAAAAGGAACTAACGCTGCCAGGCAGGCAGAGGTATTGCGAGCAGCCTATCCAACAGCTACTATTGAAACCGGCAGCTCGCAACCCCTACTTCGGCGTCGGAATCGAACCGAAATTGCGATTTATGTTTTTGCAGCACTTGCCCTGATGATTGTCGGGCATTTGCTCTTTAGCTATTTTACCCTCGACCGGCTCACGGTCATTGCCGATACCATTCATGTTACACCCGACATTTTCTATTTCATTATGGCCGGTTTTGTGGCCCAAATGATTGATGGAGCTCTGGGCATGGCTTATGGCGTGACGGCTACAACGTTTTTAACCAGTGTAGGAATCAGCCCGGTTTTTGCTACGGCTAGTGTACACAGCTCTGAAATTTTTACCAGTGGTGTGTCGGGCTATATGCACCTTAAGTTCGGGAATGTGAATAGCCGCCTGTTCAAAGTCGTCCTGATTCCCGGAGTTATTGGTGCGGCTTTAGGCGCGTTTCTCATTACGAAACTGGCCGACATGGAACTGGTGGCCAATTACTTAACTCCGGCCATTTCCGTTTATACCGCTATTCTTGGTATTTTGATTCTTAAAAAGGCTCTAATAAAACGTCAGAAGAAGAAGCCAGTTCGCCAGATTGGCCTGCTGGCCTGGTTTGGAGGGTTTGTGGATGCCATTGGTGGTGGTGGCTGGGGACCTATCGTCAACTCGACACTCATTGCAGCAGGCCGACATCCGCGTTATACCATTGGGTCGGTCAATCTGGCTGAGTTCTTTGTCTCGTTTGCATCGTCAGTTGTTTTTGCTTTATACGCTGGTCTTGATAATTACGGACTGGTTATTGTTGGTCTAATCCTTGGCGGTATGATTGCCGCTCCGATTGCCGCCCGGCTGGCACAAAAACTACCCGTTAAAACCATGATGATATTGGTTGGGATTGTCATCATCATCGTAAGTTTGCGGAAAATCATTAAGTTTTTCTGACAGGTCTAACAGAATGTACAGGATTCAGGTGTAGAAAAATTCTGTTCCCCGTTATTACTTCTGTCAAAGTAAGTCTATGAAAAAACAAACCAAAGCCATTCGCATCCAAACAGCCAAATCGCTGAATCGCGAACATTCTGTCCCGTTATACCTTACATCGAGTTTTGCCTTTGACAGTGCTGAGCAGGGTAAAGCGCTGTTCGATGAAACCGAAGAGGGCAATATCTACTCACGCTTCTCGAACCCAAACGTTTCGGAGTTTGTGGAGAAAGTATGTATGCTGGAAAATGCTGAAGATGGTATTGCAACAGGTACGGGAATGGCTGCGGTTTTTGCCAGTATGGCTGGTTTGTTGAAATCGGGCGATCATATTGTAGCCTGCCGGGCGCTGTTCGGTTCAGCCCATCAGATTATCACGCAGATTTTGAGTAAATGGGGCATTACGCATACGTATGTAGATGCCACGGCTACCGAAGCCGACTGGGAAGCAGCCATACAGCCAGCAACCGGAACGCCGACCGCAAAAATGGTGTACCTGGAAACCCCATCGAACCCCGGCCTGGAACTGGTGGATCTGGAAATGCTGGCTCGCCTGAAAGCAAAATACGGCTTCATCCTGAACGTCGATAACTGTTTTGCTACGCCCATACTGCAAACCCCGCTTGATTATGGTGCCGATTTGTCGGTTCATTCAGCCACAAAATATATGGACGGACAGGGCCGTGTATTAGGTGGTATTGTGGTGGGCCGGGCCGATCTGATCCAGCCCATTCGTTTCTTTGCCCGTCATACAGGGCCTTCACTTTCACCCTTTAATGCATGGGTACTATCGAAGAGTCTGGAAACGCTGGATCTGCGCATGGAACGGCACTGCCGCAATGCGTTACAACTGGCTGAAGCCCTGGAAAGTCATCCCGATGTCGAACGTGTACTGTACCCATTTTTGCCATCGCATCCACAGTATGACCTCGCAAAGAAACAGATGAGTGCGGGTGGTGCCATCGTGACCATAGAGCTAGAAGGTGGTTTCGAGCGGGTAAAAGCCTTTTACGATGCCTTAACCATTCCAACACTTTCGTCTAATCTGGGGGATTCGCGTACGATTGTGACCAACCCAAACACGACTACGCACGCCAAACTAAAGCCAGAGGAAAAAGCGGCATTAGGCATTACACCAGGTTTGATTCGGGTTTCAGTAGGCCTGGAAGCGATTGAAGACCTGATCGAAGATTTTGCCCAGGCAGCCACAAAGTCGGCCGAGGTACTCAAAGAGAAAGTAGCCTGATGCAGGGCCATGTTATTGATAAATAGTCACACGTATGATTGCTGAACCTACCTCACACACGCTCGAAAGTCTTAGCGAGCGATTGCTCGGCCTGAGCAATGTGGATGCTATGCGGACACTGGCCGAACTATTTCCGGGCCAGATCGTCTTTTCGACTAGCCTCGGCTTTGAAGATCAGGTTATTACCGACCTGATTGCCTCAAACGATATACCTGTTCGTATTTTCACACTCGATACTGGCCGGATGTTTTCCGAAACGTATTCGGTCTGGAAAAAAACCAACGATCGGTACGGAATTAACATCGAAACCTACTATCCTCAGGCCGACGCTGTTGAAAAGCTCATGACTGGCAAAGGACCTTACAGCATGTACGAATCGGTCGAGAACCGGAAAGAGTGCTGTGGTATCCGTAAAGTTGAGCCGCTGAACCGGGCGTTGAAAGGTCAGAAAATCTGGATCACGGGGATACGCGCCGAGCAGTCGGCCAATCGCCAGGGCATGACCCAACTCGAATGGGACGAAGCGCATCAGCTTTTCAAATTCCACCCGCTGATGGACTGGACATTTGATCAGGTAAAACAATACGTAAAAGAGCATAACGTACCCTACAATCCCCTCCACGACCGGGGTTTTGTCAGTATTGGTTGTCAACCCTGCACACGGGCCATTCAGGAAGGCGAAGATTTCCGGGCGGGACGCTGGTGGTGGGAGGACAACTCCAAGAAAGAATGCGGTTTACATACGCATGAGGAAGTATTTAAAGCTTAATGATTGACTGATTGACTGATTGACTGATTGAATTGCTGGCTTGCTTCAATTTAATCAGTCAATCAGTCAATCAGTCAGCAATTCAATCTTCAAATGAAACTCGATTATTTAGATCAGCTTGAATCGGAAGCCATCCACATTATGCGGGAGGTAGCGGGGCAGTTTGAACGTCCGGCACTTCTTTTTTCGGGTGGTAAGGATTCCATTACGCTGGTGCATCTGGCTCTGAAAGCGTTCCGGCCGGGTAAATTTCCATTCCCACTGCTTCACGTCGATACGGGTCACAACTTCCAGGAAGCACTCGACTTCCGCGATAATCTGGCCGAACGGATTGGTGAAAAACTCATCGTCCGGTATGTAGAAGACACCATCCGCGAAAAGAAACTTAAAGAGCCAACCGGACGCAATGCTACCCGCAATGGTCTGCAAACCTTTACGCTGCTCGATGCCATCGAAGAGTTCGAGTTCGATGCCTGTATTGGTGGGGCTCGTCGGGATGAAGAGAAAGCGCGGGCCAAAGAACGCGTATTTTCGGTACGTGATGAATTTGGCTCCTGGGACCCTAAACGGCAACGCCCAGAACTTTGGAACCTCTACAACGGTCGCATACACAAAGGAGAAAACGTCCGCGTATTCCCCATTTCGAACTGGACCGAACTCGATGTATGGAATTATATCCGTCGGGAAAAAATCGAATTGCCGAGCATCTACTTTGCGCACGAGCGTGAACTACTCGTGCGGGATGGCAAACTGATGGCCACGGCAGGTGGTGTCATCAAACCTGAACCCGATGACCAGCTTGTGACCCGTCGGGTTCGGTTCCGTACCGTCGGCGATATCTCCTGTACAGCGGCCTCCGAATCGGAAGCAGATACCCTCGACGCTGTTATCAACGAAATTCAGGCTACACGCATCTCCGAACGGGGCGAAACCCGCATGGACGATCAGCTTTCTGAAGCCGCTATGGAAGACCGCAAGAAAGGCGGGTATTTTTAATGAGCGAACGAGCGAACGAGTGAAAGAGCGCTGGCAGCTAATCACTCGTTCGCTCGTTCGCTCTTTCACTCTTTAATGATGGATCTTTTACGTTTTATTACCGCCGGTTCCGTTGACGACGGCAAAAGTACGCTCATCGGTCGGCTTCTCTACGATTCTAAATCCATTCTGGCCGATCAGCTCGAAGCTATTGAGCGAGCCAGCAAGAGCCGTGATGATGGCGAAATCGACCTGGCCCTTCTGACAGACGGGCTACGTTCAGAACGCGAACAGGGCATCACAATTGACGTTGCCTATCGCTATTTTCAGACACCTAAACGGAAGTTTATCATTGTCGATGCACCGGGCCATATACAGTACACCCGGAACATGGTTACGGGCGCGTCGAACTGTCAGTTGGCTATTGTGCTGGTCGATGCCCGGCATGGAGTTGTCGAACAAACGCGTCGGCACTCACTTATAGCCTCGCTGTTAGGGATTCCACACATTGTGGTAGCGATCAATAAAATGGATCTGGTCGATTACTCACAGGATGTGTTTTCCGACATCTGTATCCAGTACGCCGAACTGGCCAAAAAACTGAACGTACACCAGGTGACGTACATTCCCATGAGCGCCCTCAACGGCGACAATGTCGTGGATAAATCATCGGCGATGCCCTGGTACGAAGGCGCTACTCTGCTGGAGCATCTGGAAACTGTGACCATCGACGACGATGCCAACGGCGAAACGGAAGATCATCATCCGGCCCGGTTCCCGGTTCAATACGTCATTCGCCCACAAACGGCTGAACTGCACGATTACCGGGGGTATGCCGGAAAAATCACGAGCGGTGTTTTCCGGAAAGGCGATGCCATTACCGTACTTCCTTCTGGCGAAACCTCAACGATTGACGCCATCGAAATCGCCGAAACACATTTTGATGAAGCCGCTACGCCCATGTCGGTCGTTTTGCATCTGGCTACAGATGTAGACATCAGCCGGGGCGACCTGATCGTTCGTTCGGATAGTCAGCCCATCATCAGCCAGACGGTTGAAGCCATGCTCTGCTGGATGGATACGAAAGAGTTCAAAGTGGGTAACAAATATCTTCTTCAGGTGGGTACCTTCCGTACACGTTGCTCAGTACGTGAAATCGCTTACCAGCTGAACGTCAATACCTACGAAGAAATCGAAGACGTTGACAGCCTCAAACTGAACGATCTGGCGAAGGTTATTTTACGGACTGCCCAACCCATCAGCTTTGATCCATATCAAAAAAATCGGGCTACGGGTGGGGCCATTCTGATCGACGAAACCTCAAACGTAACCGTAGGTGCTCTCATGCTCGTCGGCGAAGCCTAAGTAAAGCGGGTGGAAACCCACTCCACGATAAAACAGGTGTGTCCGGCTACAACCGTTGGCACACCTGTCTGTTTTTTGTATATTTGGATAAATCCTGATCTGTAGCGATGACCGAATTAGCAGCCCAACTTCTTGAATCGCCTAAAGCTCCTCAGATTATTCAGCAAGTACAGGCCATTTTAAACGACGAAAAAGCGCGTCGGCAGGCATTTTACGAATGGATGAACGATGATATGAAAGCTGAATTTATAAACGGCGAAATTGTTGTCCATTCACCTGCATTGCATAAGCACAATGCAGCAGTTATGCTATTAGGTAGCCTGCTAAGTGCGTTTGTCAATGAACGAGGATTGGGGATCGTACTTGTCGAAAAAGCATTAGTTGAACTAACTCGTAATAGCTATGAACCTGACATCTGCTATTTCGGAGTCGACAAAGCGGCTACTATCCAACCCGATTTACTTTACTACCCGGCTCCCGATTTAGTGATTGAGGTACTCTCAAAGAGTACACATAAATTCGACCGTGAAATTAAATTTGAAGACTATGCAGCGCATGGCGTAAATGAATACTGGCTGGTCGATCCAACCCGACAAACTATAGAAGTATTTACGTTGGATGCCGATACAGAAGCCTACGCTTTAGTTGGGCTTTATTCTATAGGACAAACCGTTGGCAGTCAGCTTCTGCCTGGCTTCAGAATCCCCATAAAAGCCGCTTTTGATGCCACAGCTAATATAGCCGCGCTGAAAGCCTTCTTATTAGAGAAATAATTCCTATAACTAAAAATCCCCAACCAGCACTGGTTGGGGATTTTTAGTGTATCATTTTTCAAATGACGAAAAAGCCTTAGAAGTTGTTAGAGTTAGTGAAGGCAGGTCATCAAATCTTCCCTTACCCTACCAGGGCAAAACGCTGTAAGTTGACTAACGCAAACAACTGCTAAAGCTTTCGGAACGTTCATTTATAACTGCTCCAGAATCCGTTCCATCGAAACCTCCTGCCCGATGCGTGCTTTTAGCTCGCTGATGGGGATGCGGATTTGTTCGGTGGTATCGCGGTACCGAATTGTAACGGTATCATCTTCAAGCGTCTGATAATCAACAGCGATACAGAAGGGCGTACCAATCAGGTCCTGACGGGTGTAGCGTTTGCCAATGGCATCCCGTTCTTCATAGATCACCCGGAACTCCGAACGCAGACTCTTCACAATGGCTTCCGCCTTTTCGGGCAGACCATCTCTTCGAACCAGCGGGAACACAGCCGCTTTTACAGGCGCTAATGCGGGATGCAGTTTCAGGTATGTCCGCTCTTTCTGGTGATCGCCCTCACCAACGGTTTCTTTGGTAAACGCGTTGCAGAACGTAGCTAAAAACAGACGGTCGGCCCCAACAGACGTTTCCACCACGTAAGGAATGTAATTTCCGTATGGTTTACCCGTTGCTTCGTCGATGTCGTTATCGAAATACTGTTGCTTCTTTTTACTCAACTCCTGATGCGATTTCAGATCGAAGTCGGTACGCGAGTGAATCCCTTCCATTTCACGGAAACCGAACGGAAATTCATACTCAATATCCACGGCCGCATTGGCATAGTGTGCCAGTTTTTCGTGTTTGTGGAATTTCAGCTTTTCGGCGGGTAGACCCAATGCCTGGTGGAACTTCATACGCGTATCGCGCCAGCGTTCATACCACGCCATTTCGGTGCCAGGGCGCACAAAAAACTGCATCTCCATCTGTTCGAACTCACGCATCCGGAAGGTGAACTGCCGGGCTACAATTTCATTGCGGAAGGCTTTACCAATTTGGGCAATACCAAACGGAATCTTCATCCGGCCCGTTTTCTGTACGTTCAGGAAGTTAACAAAGATACCCTGAGCCGTTTCGGGGCGCAGGTAGATCAGGCTGGCATCTTCAGCCACCGAGCCCACCTGAGTCGAAAACATCAGGTTAAACTGACGCACTTCGGTCCAGTTGGCTGTTCCCGAAACCGGATCTTTAATCCCTTCCGCAATAATCAGATTGCGCAGCCCCTCCATATCGTCCGCGCTTTGCAGGCGACCCAATTCATCGCGCAGGGCCTGACCACGGGCCGTATCACCCGCTTTTTCAATTTCTTCGGCCTTCAGCTCGATTAGTTGATCGGCACGGTAGCGTTTTTTCGAATCGCGGTTATCGATCATCGGGTCGTTGAACGAATCAACGTGTCCCGAGGCTTTCCAGGTGAGCGGATGCATAAAAATGGCCGCATCGATCCCGACTACGTTGTCGTGGAGTTGGGTCATAGCCTTCCACCACAGCGTTTTAAGGTTATTTTTGAGTTCAACGCCATTCTGCCCGTAATCATACACAGCCTGAAGGCCGTCGTAGATTTCGGACGATGGAAATACAAAGCCATATTCTTTGGCGTGCGCGATAATATCCTGTAGAGAGGTCGCGGGAGAAACTTTCTGCTCTGTCATAATCAGTTACTAAGTCCGCAAAGATAGAGGTTACACCGAAAATCCCCGAAATTGGCTAACTTTCGGCAGTAGCTTTTCTGACAAAAATTATGCTTATCAACTCCTTAAGCCTAAAGAATTTCAAGTGTTTAGAAAAACTTGATATTAATTGGCGTCCATCAAACTACTCTCAGAAACTACACTAGCCATATTGTATCTTTTATAAATTCAAGTTTAGCAACTTCACACATGGAGTAAACTCCCTTCTCTGCAAACCCACACTAATAATAAAATACACACAGTAATTGTCAAAACCTAACAGAGCTTTAGCCTACATCATTAATCTTCCAGAACAGGTTAATTACTAGACTAGTACAAACCAAGCCAAAAAGAAACAGTCTAATTAATAAAGAAACTTTAGCCTATTCCGGCAACTTGGCGGATTTTTCCGTACCTTTGCGGAAAATTTGGCAGGCACCTATGGCATCGTTTAATCCGGTTAAGATTTTTTCGGGAAGTCAATCTACTTACCTGGCCGAAAAAATTGCCCATTACTACGGCAAAGACTTAGGCGGTTATACCTGCCGCCGATTCAGTGATGGAGAGATGTCGCCCAGCTTTGAAGAATCGGTGCGGGGCTGCGATGTGTTTCTGATTCAATCGACTCCTCCTCCCGGCGATAATCTGCTGGAATTGTTGTTGATGGTCGATGCAGCCCGTCGTGCCTCTGCTCACTACGTTACGGTCGTAATCCCCTATTTTGGGTATGCTCGTCAAGATCGGAAAGATAAACCCCGTGTATCGATAGCCGCCAAACTGGTTGCCAATATGCTGGCCGCTTCGGGAGCCGACCGTCTGATGACGATTGACCTACACGCTGGTCAGATTCAGGGTTTCTTCGATTTCCCGGTCGACCATCTGGAAGGAACGTCGGTGTTTGTGCCTTATATCCGTAGCCTTAATCTGGACAATCTGGTGATCGCTTCACCGGACGTAGGTGGTGCCAACCGCGCTCGTGTATTTGCCAAGCATTTCAACGCGGATATTGTACTTTGCGATAAGCATCGCAAACGGGCCAACGAAATCGCGTCGATGCAGGTCATTGGCGATGTGGAAGGGGCAAATGTCGTGTTGGTCGATGACCTGATCGATACGGGCGGTACTATGGCGAAGGCTGCCCAGATCATTATGGAAAAGGGTGCCAAATCCGTACGAGCTGTGTGTACGCATCCGATTATGTCGGGGAAGGCGCACGAAAACATTTCCAATTCGGTTCTGGAAGAACTGGTTGTTGCCGACACGCTTCCGCTTAAAGAACCAAATTCCAAAATACGCGTGCTGTCGGTAGCTGAGTTATTTGCCAAAGCCATCGGCCGCATTCGGGACCATGAATCTATTAGTTCACTGTTTATAAAAAATTAAAGAGCGAAAGAGTGAAAGAGTGAAAGAGCGTGATTTCAGCGCTTATCACTCTTTCGCTCATTCGCTCTTTCACTCTTTAAATTATTTTGTCATGAAAAAAATCGAGATTGTAGGGTATAAAAGAGCGAATCTCGGCCGCACAGAATCACAGGCGATTCGGGCCGAGGGCAATGTTCCCTGTGTATTGTACGGTGGCGCTGAGCAGGTTCATTTCTATGCACCTGTTATTTTGTTCCGTGATTTAATTTACACGCCTAATATTTTTGAAGTTGCCCTGAACATCGAGGGCGAGGAATACCGGGCTATCCTTCAGGAAACCCAGTTCCACCCTGTTAGCGACATTCTGCTGCACGCTGACTTTCTGTTAGTTACCGACGATAAGCCTGTTAAAATGGCGGTTCCCGTACGGTTGACAGGTTCGGCTCCGGGTGTACAGAAAGGTGGTAAACTGGTAACCCGCGTGCGGAAACTGCGCGTGAAAGGTACCGTAAGTAACATCCCTGATTTCATCGATGTTGATGTATCAGGCCTTGACCTGGGCAAATCGGTTCGCGTAGGTCAGATTCCAGTTAAAAATATTGAAATGCTTGAGCAGGCGTCAAACCCTGTTGCCAGCATCGAAATTCCACGGGCACTGCGGGGTTCACTCAAGTAATCGCAGCAGTACAGCCTTTTTTCTTACTAATAGATCAAAAAAATGCCCTCCCGATATTCAGGAGGGCATTTTTGTTGTAATCCGAGATGTCTGCTTTACATACCTCTGAGCCGTAAACTATTGCTCACTACCGATACCGAACTCAAGGCCATGGCCGCTCCGGCAATCATCGGATTGAGCAAAAATCCGAAGGCAGGGTATAATACGCCAGCCGCAACTGGAATACCGATCACGTTGTAGATAAACGCCCAGAATAAATTTTGACGAATCACCTGTACCGTTTGTCCCGACAACTGCAAGGCCTTCGGGATACTATTCAAGTCGGCCGTTATCAATGTCATCCGGGCCACATCCATGGCAATATCTGAGCCTTTTCCCATGGCGATGCTTACATCCGCTTGGGCCAGTGCCTGCGAGTCGTTGATACCATCGCCAACCATGGCTATCAGTTTACCTTTTGCCTGTAACTGCTTCACAAAATTGGCTTTGTCGGTAGGCATCATCTCCGATTCGACCTGCTCTATACCAACCTGCCTGGCCACAGCGGCAGCCGTCTGGGCATTATCGCCGGTAAGCATATATACGGCAATTCCCCGGCTTTTGAGGGTTTGTACGGCCTGTTTCGATGTCGGCTTGACCGGATCAGTAATCGCAATAACCCCCAAAATTTCTGCTTCTCTTTCCAATCCGGTACGAGCAAAAAAGACGACCGTTTTTGCCTCATTTTGCCACGCAGCCACCTGCTCTACCAGGGAAGTAGCTAGTTGAATCTGGCTATCATCCATCAAACGTCGGTTACCGATCAGATAAGTTACCTGTTGATAGGTAGCCCGGACACCCTGACCCGTTAAGCTCTCAAATGTGTCCAGCGTTACCGATTCCGTACCAGACAGAAACGAGGCAACAGCGGCAGCCAATGGGTGCTCAGAACGAGACTCCATCGAATGTAGAATCCCCTGAAGCCTTGTATGGTCACTCTCAGGGCTAAGCCATTTGAGGTCGGTTACCACGGGTTTCCCTTCGGTTATCGTACCTGTTTTATCAAGCACAACGGCATTAATGCGATGAGCGAGTTCAAGGCTTTCGGCATCTTTTATCAGGATGTTATTCTCAGCCCCTTTCCCGACACCCACCATAATGGCCGTAGGCGTGGCTAGCCCCAGTGCACAGGGGCAGGCAATAACCAACACCGTAACCGAGGTGATCAACGCCGTCATAAACGGATCAGCATCGGGTGCGAAGTAATGCCCGAAAGTCAGCCATAAGACAAAGGTCAGTAAAGCAATGCCTAACACGGTAGGGACGAAAATTCCGGCTATCCGATCAACAAACTGTTGCACAGGGGCTTTACTCCCCTGTGCCTCCTGCACCATACGAATGATCTGGGCCAGCAACGTATCCGACCCTACTTTTTCGGCCCGAAACTGAAAGCTCCCTTTTTGATTGATCGTCCCGGCAAAAACAAAAGAACCGCCCTGCTTTTCAACGGGTACAGGCTCTCCGCTTATCGTACTTTCATCGACAAAGGAATGCCCTGTTGCTACCTTACCATCAACCGGAATCCGCTCTCCCGGACGCACCAAGATCTGATGCCCGACCTGAACCGCGGAAATGGGAATTTCACGCTCAGTATTTCCGTCAATCAGCCGCACCGTTTTGGGCTGCAAGTTCATCAGTTTTTTGATGGCCGATGATGTGCTCGATTTGGCCCTTTCTTCCATCAATTTACCTAACAGAATAAACGTAACCACTACCGAAGCCGTTTCGAAATACACATGCGGATGTAGCCCTCGCTCGTGCCAGAATGCAGGGTTGAACGTATTGAATGCGCTAAACAAAAAAGCAATACCTGTGCTTAAAGCCACCAGCGTATCCATATTGGCTTTGCCATGTTTCGCCTGTTTCCAGGCATTGACAAAAAACGGCTGGCCCAATACAAATACAACCACAGCGGCTAATACCATCGAGATGGCATTGCCATAGGGCCAATTCATCAGAAACATGCCAATCACGACAATCGGCAACGAAAGTCCTAACGCCCAAAGCGTTCGCCGTTTCAATTGCTGATAGTGCCGTTGCTGGGCTTCTGCCTGCACCCGCTGAGGATCTTCTGCTTCTACGACCAAATCGTATCCAATAGAACGAACGGCCTGTTGTAGAGCGACTTCCGATACGAGCTTCGGATTGAAGGCGACCCAGGCCGTTTGATTGGCATAATTGACTCCGGCATCACTTACCCCCAGCGTACTCTTCAGCATCGACTCTACACTAACTGCACAAGCCGCACAACTCATCTCCAAAACCGGAAACGTTTTCCGACTTTCCGAGGATGGGGTTTTTCCAGCGATTTTATTTACTGGAGCTAGATCGTTAGTTGTCATTGCCTTACGCCAATTGCTCGGCTTTATAGCCTGCTTTTTCGACGGCCTGTTTCACAAGGGCCGCATCACCGGTTTCTACGGTCAGAACTTTATCTGGATTTTGGACATCTACCTTCCACTTATCTTCACCAATGGCCTCGTTCAGAAAAGGGGTTACGGTGGCAATACAACCACCACACTTAATATTGGTCTTAAATTGAATGAACTGATTCATAGTTAGTTGATATTAATTACCGTCGGGCTTCTCATGCACTTCGGCTGACGTATCTGTCTTCATAACAAAGGACGTAAGCAGTCCATTCAACGCTGTTACAGAATTGTTGGCAGAGCTTATAAGATTACCCATGGTACTATCTGCAGGCTGCACTTCAGATGTCCTGTTTCTTTTAACATCCTTTTAACAATTCGTTAAGACCAATTTAAGTCCGACAGAGCATTTTTGCCCATGTAAAAATACCCGTACTCGCATCGCCACCGGCATGAATAAGTTCATTAAAAGTATCCTATCGTTCTCGCTTAAGAATAAGTTTTTTATCTTTTTTCTGACGGCTCTGGCCATAGTAGCGGGAATTATCAGTTATCAGAATACCCCCATCGAGGCTTTTCCAGACGTTACCAATACACAAATCACACTAATTACGCAATGGCCGGGCCGATCGGCCGAAGAAGTCGAGAAGTTTGTTACCATACCCATCGAAATTGGCCTCAACTCCGTTCAGAAACGGACCGATATTCGCTCGACCTCACTCTTTGGTTTATCGGTAGTGAAAGTGATGTTCGACGATGGTGTTGATGATGCCTTTGCCCGCCAACAGGTCAATAATCTGCTAAGTGGTGTTGAGTTGCCCGAAGGTATCCGCCCGGATGTTCAGCCGCCTTATGGGCCAACCGGCGAAATTTTCCGGTATACACTTCAGTCGCCAACCCGAACAGCCCGTGAGCTTAAAACCTTACAGGACTGGGTTATCGATCGCCAGTTGAAAGGAGTTCCAGGGGTGGCGGATGTTGTGAGTTTCGGTGGGGAAGTGAAAACCTATGAGATTTCGGTGGACCCCCGCCGGCTGATGGATTACAATATTACCCCATTGCAATTGTACCAGGCCGTTGCCAATTCCAATGTAAACGTAGGGGGTGATGTGATTGAGAAAAATTCTGAAGCGTATGTCGTTCGGGGGATTGGCCTTCTGCGCAATCAACAGGATATTCAGAACATTATTATTAAGAATGCGAATGGAACGCCCATCATGGTGCGGAATGTGGCTCAGGTCTCGCAATCGGCATTACCCCGGCTGGGTCAGGCAGGACGCGATCGACAGGATGATGTAGTGGAGTGTATTGTGATCATGCGTAAGGGTGAGAATCCGAGCGAAGTGATCGAACGGGTCAAAGACAAGATCAATGACCTGAACAACAACATCTTACCTTCCGACGTACAGATCAACACGTTTTATAATCGAGAAACGCTCATTCACTTTGCAACCCATACGGTAACCCACAATTTGATCGAAGGTATCATTTTCGTAACGGTTATCGTCTTTATTTTCATGGCCGACTGGCGGACCACTGTCACGGTATCGATTGTAATTCCGCTGGCTTTATTATTCGCCTTCATCTGTTTGCGCCTTAAAGGCATGTCGGCCAATCTACTCTCGATGGGAGCCATCGACTTCGGGATTATTGTCGATGGAGCGGTGGTGATGGTAGAAGGCATTTTCGTAACGCTCGATGAACTGGCCCATAAAGAAGGAATGCCCAAATTTAACAGGCTGGCCAAACTGGGGCTACTTCGTAAAACAGGTACAGAAATGGGGAAGGCTATTTTCTTTTCCAAACTTATTATCATCACCTGCCTGGTTCCCATTTTCTCCTTTCAGAAAGTAGAGGGTAAAATGTTTTCGCCCCTAGCCTGGACGCTTGGTTTTGCTCTCCTGGGTGCGCTGCTCTTTACCTTGACTCTGGTACCCGTGCTGGCAAGCATGCTCCTCAATAAAAATGTACGGGAAAAGCACAATCCATTCGTCAATTTCGTCACTAAATACGCCACACAGATTTTTGGGTTCACATTCGCCCATAAACGAATCAGTCTTATTGTTACGACACTAGTAGTGGCTGTAGGGCTCTCTGGCTTTAGCCTGCTCGGTACCGAATTTCTGCCCGAACTGAATGAAGGTTCCATTTATGTGCGGGCAACCATGCCTATGGCCATATCCTTGCCTGAATCGGTAAAGCAGACGGTCCAGATGCGCCACATCTTCGAACAGTTTCCTGAGGTTAAGGGGGTTATCTCACAAACGGGCCGACCTAACGACGGAACCGACCCCACCGGATTTTACAACATTGAGTTTCTGGTTGATATTTATCCTCAGGAAGAGTGGAAAAGCCACATTAGCAAAGAGGAACTCATTGATCAGATGCAGGAAAAGTTGTCTGTATTCCCGGGTGTAAACTTCAACTTCTCGCAACCGATCATGGACAATGTGGAAGAAGCCGTTTCGGGCGTAAAAGGGTCTATTGCCGTAAAAATATATGGCCCCGACCAAACGATACTGGAAACGAAAGCCACTGAAATCCAGAAGCAGTTAGCAACTGTCAGCGGGATCGAAGATCTGGGCGTTATTCGAACTACCGGGCAACCTGAAATGCGCGTTGAACTGGACGAACGAAAGCTTGCGTTGTATGGGGTCAATAAGTCCGACGCCGAAGCCGTACTTGAAATGGCAATTGGTGGCAAAGCGGCTACTCAGATCTACGAAGGCGAACGTAAGTTTGATTTGCGAATACGCTATGATCTGCCGTTCCGATCGAACGAAGAGCAGATTAGCCGATTGATGGTCCCAACCGAAACGGGTAGTATGATTCCCATCAAAGAAATCGCGCAAGTTTATACGCAGACAGGCCCGGTTCTGATTTTCCGCGAAGCCAATCAACGGTACGGTGCGGTGAAGTTTTCAGTTCGTGGACGGGATATGGGTAGTGCAGTAGCCGAAGCTCAGCAAAAAGTTCAGGCAAATGTGAAGTTTCCCGCAGGCTATACCGTAAAATGGGCCGGTGATTTTGAAAATCAGCAACGTGCTACTGCTCGGTTAGCCCAGGTCGTTCCCATCAGTTTGCTGGCTATTTTCTTCATACTATTTGTGTTATTCGGCAATGTGAAGGATGCAGGGCTGGTTTTGTTCAATGTACCTTTCGCCATCATCGGCGGTATTGCGGCCTTACTCGTTACGCACGTAAACTTCAGTATCTCAGCAGGTATTGGCTTCATCGCTCTTTTCGGAATTTGCATCCAGAATGGCGTCATATTAATTTCGGTTTTCAAGAAAAACCTTCGAAGCGGGCTTCCTCTCAACAACGCAATCCGGGAAGGTGTTGTGTCTCGCATCAGACCCGTTGTGATGACAGCCATGATGGCCGGCATTGGCCTGATTCCGGCAGCCATATCGCATGGCATTGGCTCTGAAACAGCCCGTCCGTTGGCAATTGTTGTTATAGGCGGATTGATTACCGCTACTTTACTGACTCTGTTTATCTTTCCACTGATTTTCTACGGTTTCTATCGTCAGAAATTAGATGAGAATTAAAAACACGCCGTTAGGTAATTTTGCGTCCGCTTTTTCCGTTTTATTTCAAAGATTATTTAACATTTGTATAAGGATTCAACGTCAAGTTTTTAGAAGCAAAAAAGTCTTTTTAATAAAAATTTGCATTGAATTTAAAGAAATTGCGTAGTTTCGCATAACAATCCTTTACAAAGGGAAGGTTGAACATCAAGATCTGGCGGCCGCCCGGTCGTCAATCTTGAAATGGTGTGGATAGAAGCGGAAAGCCGCCCCGATTTTCGGAGCGGCTTTTTTGTATTATAACTATTTGTTCATTTAATCATTTTTTGTATGGTTTAACGTATTTTTAATGATCTTTTCAACTCCTTTTAATTCGCTGGGCCGACCTTGAGCCTGTAAGCAGGCACGTACTTTTCCTTTCTGATCTTATTGCCAAATCAGCGTGAAACTTGCTTTTGGAAACTAATAATTTGTTCTGCGGTTTTTAAATCAGACAAGAGCTATGTATGTTGCCGACATGAAAATTCTGGTAGTTGAAGATGAGCCAAAATTGGCATCCTTTGTTCGAAAAGGGTTGGAAGAGCAATCCTGTGAAGTGGATGTCGCTTATGATGGTCAGCTTGGTCGTACGATGGCCCTTAATAATCTCTACGATGTGATTATTATGGACATTAATCTACCGAAAATGAATGGCTTTGATGTCGTTCAGTCAATCCGACAGGAAAAAAATCGTACCCCTGTCCTGATGCTCACGGCTATGGGATCTGTGGATGATAAATTAACCGGTTTTGAAGCTGGCGCTGACGATTACCTAGTCAAACCGTTTGAGTTTCGCGAACTGATGGCTCGCCTGCGTGCGCTCACCAAGCGCAATACGGAAGGCAGCATGCAGGCAAACGTTCTTAAAGTAGCCGATTTAGAACTGGATCTGAACGAAAAAATAGCCCGCCGGGGATCTAAACGAATTGAATTGACAGCCAAAGAATTTGGTTTGCTCGAATACCTGATTCGTAACCGAGGCCGTGTCGTGTCTCGTGTCGATATTGCAGAAAAAGTTTGGGATATACATTTCGACACGGGCACCAATGTGATTGATGTATACGTAAATTTCCTGCGTAAGAAAATTGACAAGGACTTTCCTAAAAAACTCATTCACACGGTAATTGGAATGGGGTATATGCTTAAAGAAGAGTAATTAGGAGTGAGAAGTAAGGCGTGAGAATGGCTAATGCATTAAGAAAAAATCTGCATTAGCCATTCTCACGCCTTACTTCTCACTCCTAGCTCCTTAATAACATGAACATCCGTACTCGTCTTACGCTGCTTTTTGTTCTGCTGGTCGCTTCGATCATGCTTCTCTTTACCATCTCCGTTTATTACCTGTACGATCAATTCCGTCAACAGGAGTTTGAACAACGACTTGTAGAAAAAGCGCTGACAACCGTTCGTTTACGGGAAGACGTTGGCGAAGTTCCTCAGAATGATTTGCCTGTGATGGCCGACGAGCAGGTTACCGTTTATAATTCGCGAGGAGTTATCTTATACAATCAGTACAGTCAGCGCCCCCGCTTCCCGATCACACCCGATTTTCTGTCTAAAATCACCCTACGCCATCCTCAATATGGCCGAGCTGGTGATATTGAAGCCATTGGTGTGCGGCATATTAATTCAAGGGGCGAATCCTTGTTTATTGTTGCCTCAGCAAACGATCGCTATGGATTTAGTAAACTGGATCGGCTGCGCGAGATTTTGTTCTTCGGATGGTTATTAAGTCTGTTTATTGTAGGGATTGCCGGGTATCTGTTTGCCACCGATGCACTGCGCCCTGTCTCTGAACTCATTATACAGGTAAATGCCATATCAGCCACCAACATCCATGAACGTTTACGTGTGGGTAGGCAACGCGACGAATTAGCTGATCTGGCCCGTACGTTTAACGATCTGCTTACCCGGCTCGAAGAAGCGTTTGTGTTTCAGAAGAGTTTTGTGTCGCATGCATCCCACGAGTTACGGACACCTTTAACGGTGATGATGGGTCAAATCGAAGTTACCCGGCTGCAAGCCCGCTCAACCCATGAATATGAAGTTGCGTTCGATGCGTTACTCGACGAGGTAAAAAGTATGATTCGGCTTGTCAACGGGTTGCTTGAATTAGCCCGGGCTAGTTCCGACGTCGTTACGTTGAATTATCAACCTGTTCGAATCGACGAGTTATTATGGCAGGCTCAAAGTTTGTTAGTCAACAAAAAATTGGATTATCAAATCGACATTGACTTTGACAACTTACCTGATCAGGAGGAAGATTTAGTGATTAATGGCGAAGAGTCACTCCTGCAAACTGCCTTCCTGAACTTAATGGAAAATGGTTGCAAATACTCTCCCGACCAGCGTGTATCGGTTCGTATCGCTTTTGAGCCTGGACAAGTTCAACTGACATTCTCCGACAATGGATTCGGCATTCCAGCCAGTGATCTACCGCACATTTTCGAGCCCTTTTACCGATCTGAAACAACGATGACTGTAAAAGGTCATGGCATTGGTCTGGCACTTACGCAACGTATAATCGAACTTCACCGAGGCCAGATTAAAGTGGAATCGACAGTTGGTGCAGGCACTACTTTTCGAATCACCCTACCAAGTGCTCACGGTCCTGTACCCAACCCCAATGACGTTCGATCAGTTGACGAAAAACCCGTGAAGGCTTACTCATAATTTGACGTTCGCTTATCCTAAACCTCTCTACTTTCTTCGCTGAATTCAGCATTAAACAACCAGCTATTGTACAAAAAAGCCCTCAAATTTGAGGGCTTTCGTTTTGGACCAGTCGTTTATTGATTCGGCATCTTTTTAGCATCCTTCTTCATCATTTTGGCGTCATGCTTCATGTCCTTTGCAGCATCGGCCTTCGCATCGTCACCATCTTTTTTGGCGTCCTTCTTCATCATTTTAGCATCATGCTTCATTTTTTTATGCTCCATCTTGGCGTCTTTCTTCATATCGTCCTGAGCATACGCTGCACCTGTCATCAGCATAGCAGCCACCGCCGAAATCATTAACGTCTTCATTCGTCTATCTGGTTTTAAGTGGTTCATTACACGAATAGAACCTATCACTTACCAAATAGTTATTAAACCTTTATTAAAGTATAACTCCTACAGTTAGTGACAAACGTTTCATCAATTACCTGATTTAGGTGATTTCTTACGGGCTTTCACTGACGAAGGGCCCGTTCTGACGCTGCTGGTAGCATCTACTTTTGTAGGTTTATCCGTCGAATTATCAGTTGCCTGCGTCTGATATTGATCATTTGTCAAACCAGTTCCGGCAACGGTCCCCTGGTTCTGCTTATTCGAACCCGATGTAGAATTTTGGGCGGCATCCGACGAAGAATTCGTACTGGCAGATGTCTTCGTACCTGTAGAACGTTTCCCGGGTTTTTGTTGAGCAACTGCTGTTCCGGTCAACAGCAAGGCTACTGCCAGGGCTGCAAGTGTGTGTGTCATAAGTATAGCTCGTTTTGACGTGAGTAACACCTATAACAACACACTAACTAAGAAGGAGTTTTACTGAATTAAAGAATCTATACCAATGGCCATATCTAAGCAATCACGTTAAACTCCGACGTCAGATGGAACTGGATGTCAGGGTTGTTTTGCTGATTCATCCGAAGCATCCAGTCCGATTCGGCCAGAAACACTGGGTTATGATCTTTATCATAAGCTATCTGGTTGCCTTTCAGGCGAATGAACTCAGCCAGCTTTGCCGGGTTTTCGGACGTAATCCAGCAGGCCTTCGTATAATTGAGCGGTACCCAGCGGCATTTAGCACCGTATTCGTTCTCCAGACGGTATTGAATTACCTCAAACTGAAGTTCTCCAACCGTACCAACAATTTTCCGATTTCCTATATCGAGAGTAAACAACTGAGCCACTCCTTCATCGGTCAACTGCTGAATACCTTTGTCGAGTTGCTTTGATTTCATCGGGTCAAGGTTGACCAATTCCTTGAAAATTTCTGGTGAAAAGCTGGGAATTCCCTGAAACTGTAAGTCTTCGCCTTCGGTCAATGTATCGCCGATTTTGAACGTGCCCGTATCGTAAAGTCCGACTACGTCGCCCGGAAACCCTTCTTCCACGACACTTTTGCTATCGGCCATGAAACTGAACGGACTGGCAAATCGCACATTTTTATCGAGCCGAGTATGGTGATAAAACTTATTCCGTTCAAACACTCCCGAACAGATACGCAGAAACGCAATCCGGTCTCGATGGCGAGGGTCAAGATTCGCGTGAATTTTAAAGACAAACCCACTGAATGCTTTTTCATCCGGTTGCACTTCACGCTTATCGGTCGGGCGGGCAATTGGTTCGGGCGAAATCCCGCAAAAGCCTTCCAGCAGTTCTTTTACCCCGAAGTTGTTCACCGCCGAGCCAAAAAATACGGGGGCCAGTTTTCCATCCAGGTACGCCTGTCGATCGAACGGATCATACACCCCCTCGATCAATTCAACATCTTCCCGAAGTTGGGCTGCATCGCGCTCGCCTACTTTTTTATCGAGCAAACTTTCTTCCAGCTCAATCGGCAGTACATCATCTTCAACTTTCGTTTTGTTGACTTTGAAGAAATATAACTTTTTCTCGATCAGGCTATAAACACCTTTAAAGTCCGATCCCATATTGACCGGCCAGGTCATGGGTCGAACCCGAATATTTAGCTTTTCTTCCAGTTCATCCAGCAGGTCAAATGGATTGCGACCCTCACGATCCAGTTTGTTAATGAAGATAATAACGGGTGTGTCGCGCATTCGACACACTTCCATGAGCCGCTCGGTTTGTTCCTCTACACCTTTAACACAGTCAATAACCAGAATGACACTATCTACCGCCGTCAGCGTCCGGTAGGTATCTTCCGCAAAATCTTTGTGACCTGGCGTATCGAGAATATTGATTTTCAGGTTGTCGTACTCAAAGGTCATCACCGAAGTAGCTACGGAAATACCGCGCTGCTTCTCAATTTCCATGAAGTCAGAGGTAGCCGTCTTTTTAATCTTATTCGATTTAACAGCTCCTGCCGTTTGAATAGCGCCACCAAAGAGCAGAAGTTTTTCGGTGAGTGTGGTTTTCCCGGCATCCGGGTGACTAATGATGGCGAACGTACGCCGACGGGCGGTTTCTGCCTGTATATTCGTTTGCATTATTCTCAGAATCAGAGCGCAAATTTACGAAGATTAGTGTAAGAATGAAGTGTGAAAATCGTAGAATAAACACAAGCCCCAGCCCTATTTATTGCAGCGTTTTTCACGAGTCCGATCTTCATCTATACTTTAAACAAACGCCCAGAATAAAAGTGCCCAACCGGCTATCATGGCCAGCCCGCCCAGGGGTGTAATGGCCCCTAACCAGGTTATGCCCGTAAAGCATAGAATATAGAGTGAACCTGAGAAGATTAAAACTCCTCCCAAAAATGAATACCCCGCCCAGTTAAGCAGTTTCATCGTTGATGGATTGCTACCGAATGCATGCATCAGCAATCCAACCAGTACAAGTGCCAGAGCATGATAAAACTGGTATTTAACGGCGGTTTCAAACGTCGCCGTTCGGCCCGATGTGTCCAGCATAGTTCGTAGGGCATGAGCCCCAAACGCGCCCAGCGCAACACCTAATACACCTAATAAAGCCCCTGATTGAAGGAAAAATTTCATACTGTCTGAACAGGTAATTATATAACTTAATGGATTAATCAGATGGTGTTCCTATTGCGAATAGACAACCAAAATCAGCGTAATCAGTAAAATCACAACAATTCTGGTTTAGTTTCGACTTCCAAAAATAGCACTCCCAACCCGAACCATCGTGCTTCCTTCCTCCAGGGCGATCCGATAATCACCGCTCATACCCATCGAGAGTTCCTTAAATTGCACATTCGGGCGTTCGATCGTTGCCAGTTGGTCAAAGAGTTGCTTCAGCCCCCGAAACTCCTGTCGAATTTGTGCCTCATCATTTGTATTGGTGGCTAGTCCCATCAGGCCAACTAAACGAATATTTGAAAGCCCATCTAATTCAGGCGCATGAAGTAAAATTGCTGCTTCGTCGGGCGAGAGACCAAACTTGGTTTCTTCATCAGCGATGTAAATCTGCAACAGGCATTTAATAATCCGATGATGTTTAGCTGCCTGTTTATTCACTTCCTGCAAGAGTTTCAGGCTGTCGATCGAATGAATCAGCGTAACAAATGGGGCAATGTATTTTACCTTATTGCTTTGCAGATGCCCGATCAGATGCCATTCAATATCGGCAGGCAACTGCGGCTGTTTCTCCACCATCTCCTGCACTTTATTTTCGCCAAATCGGTGGCATCCGGCAACGTAAGCTTCCCGCATCAGCGCTACTGACTTGGTTTTTGTCACGGCAATTAACTTGGCATAGTCTGGCAATGAAGCCTCTATTTGATGAATAGCGTCGGCAATCATAGGTGCTTATTTTATGACCTTCTACGAATCGTTTAGTATTATTGTGCAAAACAAGACAATAAACTGCCTTCCAGGCTAGTTTTGGTAAGGATTTTAACCATACTTGATCGTTTAACCCATAGTATATGGAACCTAGACCTCAACCTCGAAATAATAGTCGTAGTTACTTGCTGGTCGCCCTGCTCGTATTAGCGGCTCTTAACGTACTGCTATTATACTTTTATTATCAGGAACGACAGGACAATAAAACGAAAGACGCTACCATTGCAGCAAAGACCGAAGAAGTCCTAATCGCGAAAACCAAACTCGACTCGATTTCGGCGCAACTGGATGCTAAAATCGCAGAAATTCAACAACTTGGCGGCAATATCGACTCTCTGATGAAAGTGAAAGCCCAATTGGAAGTCGATAAAAATGAACTTAAAAATGTTGGTTCGTTTGATAGTAAAAAATACGACCAGAAAATTCGAAACTACCAGGCCCTCTTGGCCCAGAAAGACCAGGAAATCGCCCGGCTGAAAGAAGAAAATGGCGTATTGACACAGCAAAACGCCACTCTTGCCGAGGAAAATACGGGCCTGAAAGCCGAGCGGCAAACGCTTAGCGATTCGGTTGTAGCAGTTTCAACGAAGAATCAGGAGTTAAACGAAAAAGTAACCATAGCGGCTGCGCTCCGGGCCGAGAACATAACGGTAGATGCCATTAACAAGCGCGGCAAGGAGAAAGATGGTGGTACCTACAAAGCAAAACGGATCGACAAAATTAAAGTATCGGTTCGGCTGGCACCCAATGGGTTAGCCAAGCAGGAAGAGAAAGTATTGTATATGCGGATACTGGATCCTAGCGGTGCTGTTCTTTCAGACCTGGCAACTGGCTCCGGCGAATTTACCTATGGTGGACAGGGTATGATCTATACAGCTATGCAACGATTCAATTTTGATAATAGCCGTCAAACTGTAGACTTCATTTATGGGCGCGGGGCTCAACGCTTCAATGAAGGCAAACACGTTATTGAAATCTACTGCGAAGGCTTCCGAATTGGCGAAGGTGAGTTTACGGTAAAATAGCAAAAGGCAAGGGGGATTGCACATGAGACAAAAACAATCAGTTGTCTCATGTGCAATCCCCCTTGCCTTTTGCTATTTTTTTCCTATCTTTGCGCCCTCATTTCAACCAATTCAAAAAATGTTTCTGAATAACTACGAAACGGTGTTCATTTTAACTCCCGTTTTATCTGATGCTCAGATGAAGGACACCGTTGACAAGTTCCGGAAAGTGCTCACCGATAATGGTGCGGAACTTGTTCATGAAGACAGCATGGGTCTGCGTAAACTCGCTTACCCAATCCAGCACAAGAACACGGGTTACTATCAACTCTTCGAGTTTAAGGCTCCGGGAACGATCATCGAGAAACTCAACACGGAGTATCTGCGCGATGAACGTGTGATCCGTCACCTGACGGTTTCGCTCGACAAGCACGCTGTTGCCTATAATGAAAAGAAGCGCAACGGCTTAGTTGGTAAGAAAAAACAAACCGAAAACGCCTGATAGGTCCCTGATCATGAGCTTACAAAACGAATCCGTCTCGAAAACCGAGAACCGCAAAAAGTACGACCGCTTTAAGAAAGCCGGTATCAAATACATCGATTACAAGGATGGCAACTTCCTGCTGAAACTGCTGAACGAACAGGGTAAAATTCTGCCCCGTCGGCTGACCGGCACAAGCCTCAAAAACCAGCGTAAAGTGGCCCAGGCTGTCAAACGCGCTCGTCATTTAGCCATCCTGCCTTACGTAGGCGATTCACTAAAATAGGTTTCAGTCTTCTGTTTTCAGTATTCTGTCGCCTTCGGGTAAATGAACTGTAAACGGCCAACTGTAAACCGAAAACTTTTTCAAAAATGGACATCATTTTAAAAACTGATATTGCCGGCCTGGGCTACAAAAACGATACCGTTACGGTGAAGCCCGGCTACGGCCGCAACTACCTGATTCCTCAGGGGTATGCAGTAATGGCAACCGAGTCGAACAAAAAGATTGTTGCCGAAAACATTCGCCAGGCCGCTCACAAAGCAGAGAAGATCAAAAATGACGCTCTTGCTCTGGCTGAAGCTATTGGAGATATTACGCTCTCTATCCCTGCCAAAGCGGGTGAAAGTGGCAAAATCTTTGGTCGCGTAACCAACACTCAGGTTGCCGAAGCGCTTCGTGAAAAAGGTTTCGATATCGACCGTAAGAAAATTACTGTTGACGATGTGAAAACCCTCGGTACATACGAAGCGTCGCTCGATCTGCATAAGGATGTGAAGCATAAAGTGAAATTTGAAGTCGTTTCTGCCGAATAAGCACCAACGACTCTTCCTAAAAAACGGCCCGCCTGTCAAATGACAATGCGGGCCGTTTTTATATTGCTATAGCAGGGTAAAGTTGTTACGCTGTGTTCCATAAAATAGTAGTAACGACACCTTCTCTTTTTGGCTTTATCCATTGATTATCAACAACTAAAGAAGGCATCTTTTTAACCCAAAACGGACCTAAATGGCCTGTTTTTTTGTTTAAAAAGTATGAAGCTTCATACTGATTTTTCGCCTGAAACCCTGCCCAATCGCATTGGTCTGAAGAGCCGAATCGTAACTATGGGCTCCTGTTTTGCGGAAGCAATAGGAAGCCGCCTGGCCGAGCATAAACTAAACGTACTCAATAATCCGTTTGGCACTCTATTTAACCCTGTTTCGATGGCTAAGCTATTGACGATGGCTTTATATGGAAATATACCCGACGAAAACCGATATGTCGAACGGGATGGCGTTTGGTTTCATTACGATTTCCATTCATCGCTCTGGGCACTCAGTCAGGGCGAACTTCGTACCAAATTGATGGGTAGTCTGAAAACTACGGCCGAAGCTATTCAAAAAGCAGACTTTCTGCTCCTTACCTTAGGCTCGGCGGTTGTTTACAGGCATATTGAAACGGGAAAAGTGGTTGCTAATTGCCACAAAATGCCTGGGCAATTGTTCGAGAAGTACCTTTATCAGATCGACCACCTGCGCGACGACATGGCCCGATTGCTGAAAACATTGCATAAAGCCAACCCAGCCCTCAAAGTCGTTCTGACTGTAAGCCCAGTGCGTCACACACGCGATACCCTTCCACTCAACAACGTCAGCAAATCGATCCTCCGTGTTATTGCTCACGAGCTTACCGTCTGGAACAACTGGATCGTCTATTTCCCAGCTTACGAACTAATGATGGACGATCTGCGTGATTACCGATTTTACGAAGCCGACCTAATTCATCCGAACGCACAGGCGCAGGCGTATATTTTCCAAAAATTTGTTGACAGTGCCTTTGATACCGAATTACGCCATTTTGTAAACGAATGGGCACAGGTAAGTAAATCGCTGGCCCATCGGCCACTTTATGGAGAAACGAGTCCGGCCCATCAAGCATTTCTGAGAACGTTACAGTCGCAATTAGAAACATTATCGAACCGAATCGATGTGTCGGCGGAACTGGCTGACGTACGTGGGCGTTTAGAAAAATGTATAATGGATAATGTGCAATGATTAATGGCCTTCGCGCCAATCGATTGTTGCCGTATGCATTGTACCGCACGGGCGGCCCCGATTATTCATTATCCATTTCCCTGAATGTCCGATTATCGATTATCACAAGAAGCCGTTCTGCGGGCGTTGAGTACCGTTGAAGAACCTGATTTAAAGCGCGATATTGTTTCGCTCAATATGGTCCGCGACGTAACCCTGGGCATTGGCTCCGTTCGTTTCACCGTCGTATTAACTACCCCTGCCTGCCCCCTCAAGGAAGTTATTCGTAAACGGTGCGAAGACGCCATTCATACACACATTGGAGCCGATATTCAGGTGACAGTCGATATGACCTCGGATGTCACCTCAACTCGAACGAATGCGCCTACGCTTCCTGGCGTTAAGAATATCATCGCTGTTTCATCGGGAAAAGGTGGAGTCGGCAAATCGACGGTTACAGCCAATCTAGCGATTGCCCTGCATAAGTCTGGTGCGAAGGTCGGTATCATTGATGCCGATATTTACGGCCCATCCATGCCGACCATGTTTGGTGCTGAAAATATTCAACCGCGTATTTTTCAGGTCGATGGGCAAACGAAGATGGAGCCGGTTCAGCAATTTGGCATTAAAATGCTGTCGATGGGCTTTTTGGTTGATCCCAATCAAGCCATTATCTGGCGTGGAACCATGGCCGGACGTGCCTTACAGCAATTTTTCTCGGATGCTGACTGGGGTGATTTAGACTATTTGCTAATCGATCTGCCACCTGGTACAGGCGATATTCACCTGACGCTGGTACAGACGGTTCCGGTAACGGGGGCAATCATTGTGACGACCCCGCAAAAAGTGGCGCTTGCCGATGCTACCAAAGGTCTGGCAATGTTCCGTCAGCCTCAGATCAATGTTCCTGTACTGGGGGTAATCGAGAATATGTCATATTTCACCCCTGCTGAGTTACCCGACCATCAATACTATATCTTCGGAAAAGGAGGGGGCCAACTTCTGGCCGACCAATTTAGCGTTCCGTTGCTGGGACAGATTCCATTGGTACAGGGAATTCGTGAAGCGGGGGATGAAGGTCGACCGGCTATTAGCATTGGCGAGCCCATTGCTAGCGAAGCTTTCCGATCAGCCGCCGAAGCATTGGCTCAACAGGTGGCTATCCGCAATGCAAGCCTTGACCGAACCGAACGGGTACAGGTTGCATAAATCGCATAGAACATATAAATTTACCGTACAGTTATATAAGCGAAACCGGGCGAAACCATTCTTTTCGTAATCATTGAATAACAGTCTGTTATCTCAATTATCGAAAGGTTAGTTTTCGCCCGGTTTCGTGCTTTGTTTCAGTATTGTTTCAGTAAAGTTTCACTATTGAGGTCGGCCACCTGCGAACGGGTAGCCGCCTGACGACGGTATAAACTGTTCGCCTTATCGGTGAGCGACTGCTTAACGCCCCTGGAAAAATAGCGTTCGGTCGTGCTGATTTCGGAGTGGTCGAGCGACGCCTGTAGCAGTCGAATATCGCCGGTTTCTTCCATGAGCATATCTGCGAACGTATGCCGGGCCGAGTGCATATAGATCGGCTTATTTATCTTCAATAGCTCAGCAATCGTTTTCAGGCATCCATTGATAATGATGTTCTGACTCTTAGCCTTGTTTTTAAGTTTCACATCGTCAAGGTGCTTATGCTTCGTTTTTAGGAACGGGAACAGGAAATCATCCGGCTCTTTATCTTTGGCATAGTCCAGAAGAATCGGCAGGATTTCGTCCTCGACGTAGATATATTTCGTCTTATCTGTTTTCAGAGCCGTCGTCATAAAGCGGTATTTACGTACCGGCACATTATCAACAATCTGCCATTCGGTTGTTAGCTGCGATACCCGCGCCATGATCAAATCCCGCGCCCGGAGGCCATGCAGGAAATAACTACACAGATAAATATTACGGGCATTGTTCAGTGTGCATTCGCCTTTGGTTTGAGTCGGCAATTTGGCCGCTGCCAGAATCATTACTTCGGCTTCGCTGAGTTGCACCCGGCGCGTTGGCGCACTCTCAAAGATTCGCCCCCGGAGTGGGTCCAGTTCGTCGGGCAGTTTATGCTTAACGATAAAGGCCCGAATGTACTGGTGCAATTTGCGCAGTTTCTCGGATGTCGAATTTCTACGGCTCGCATCGGTAGACCCCTTCCGGTTGGTTTCTTTCGTCAGCAGGTACGTTTCAAAATCTTCCATTACCTGGGGCGAAAGCTGATAAATTGTAAAATCCCCCGTTTTTGGGTCGAGCCCCATAAAGCGACACAAAGCCCGTAGGTAGTACTCCTGATTGTTGGCCGTTCCTTCCTGCCCCCGGTCACGATACCGCTGAATGGCATGACGAATGAAAGCCGCCAGCGAATCGCTGGAAGTCTGCTCTATGCGTTGTTTGACATCATCAGCCGTGAAGGGCTGGCCGATTTCAGTCAATCGCTTTTTAGCGGCCTCTCCCCTATCGAGCCACGCTTTTAATATGCCGTTCTGGGTGTTAACCGCATCGGCAGTGCCGTAGGATTTGCGCACCCAGTTTTCTTTATCTTTGGTAGCGTCCGGGTTAAAATGCTTTTCGCGGAGGTACACCCCCGTACCGATGTATTTATGCTTGCGCTGATAGGTAATGCGTAGCAGTACCAACTGCGTACCGTCGTCCCTGACGGTTTCGTTCTGGATAAAGCGAAAGGTTACTGAAGCCATAACGGTCTAGGCTGTCAGGCCGAAAATAATCCCGGCGATTGAGAACATTAAGGAAATATCGGATTTGCGGAGCTGCACCGAACCGCCGTTGCCAGCAGTATAGCTACCGAGTTCGAGAACGCCGGTCGTACGAATGTTGTTGGCTACAATTTTCTTAACCAGAAACTGCCCGTCGTTGGTCACAACGGCAACCGTTCCGTCGTAGAGCTTGGAGTAGTCGGCAGGCTCAAGCTGAATGCCGAGAACCCAGTAACCGGGAAAATACAGCGGTTCCATCCTGTCACCGGCTGCAATCTCGATAGCAAAAGCACGTTTAAAGTTATCCTCGGTTACGGCCTGTTTAGGTGCGTACATAACTTTATCCGTCTGAACGGCAGGCATAAAGTTCGCTTGCAGATTAGCCAGAAACTGAGTCGTTAGCCTGGGTCGGTCGCTGACCGAGAGTTTAGGTACTGCTATTAGGTTGGTTGGCACGTTTGTTCCAGCATTACGGCCTGCCCCGAATACTTCTTCCGGCGTTACGGGACGGCCCAGGAGTTTCGACAACCCTTCCAGTAAGGCACTCTGAACGCTCTGTCGAAACCGAATTGTATTGTAATAAGCCCCTACCTGATTTCTTGATACGCCAATCGATTCAGCAATAATATTCTGATTGAGCTTCGGCTTGTGCCGTTCCACGAAGCGCCGAAATCGCTGCCCTTCATGATCAGGTGAAGATAACGACTCAATGGAAGAACCGGGCCGGAGTGTAATTGTTTTTGGTAGTGTGTCGTCGTCTTCATCCGTCAGCCAGTCGAGCGTAACTTCGGTAAAATGGTCGGCAATTTTTTGCAGCGTGTCGTGACTCGGTTTATTAGGCGAACCGCGTTCTAGCCGAGTCATAGTCGAAGGAGCAACCCCGATGAGTTTGGAAAAGCGATTTTGATTCAATCCGGTCAAATCGCGTATGGCTGCGATTTTTTCATTTGTCGTCATGGGGGTTAGTGTTAATGTTTGGTTCTTCTGGCTGAGCATAGACATAATAGTAATATTATTATGTGTTTTTCTTGCGTTGAATAATTTCGATGTTAATATTTGCAAAGTATATTATTAACATAGCACAAAATTTAGCAAAAGGTTTAAATCCTATGCAAACAATCGAAAAAGATTTTTCAGCGGTTACGCAAAAACTAGGCTATGGAGAGGTAGCCTCAAAGGCTGGCGTTTCGTATCAGGCCGTATCAAACTTTGCGGCTGAACCGCGTCCAGGGCATAAGTACCGCGTTCGGCTTCGTATCCTTGACGTAGTGATTGCAAGTGCCGAAAGTCGCGTCTCTCAGCTTCGGGCCGAAGCTGATCAATTAGAAAAACAAATAACCGGCTTGAAAGAATGGAAAACGGAGTTCGGCAAATAGATTCGTCTGGCATGGTTGCAGTGCCGCTTGCGCTCTGGCAAACGATGGAACGGATTGTGGATAGCTACGAGGAAGTAATCAACCGTTTAGACTTGCTGGAATCGGTTACGGTCACTAACAGCGAGTACATGAATCGAAAAGATGCAATGCTTTTTTTGCATGTAGGTAGTACTAAGCTGTGGGAACTGACACGATCAGGCGAGATCGAAACGAACGGAAAAACCGGCAAACCGCTCTATAAAACGAGTTCCTGCCGTCAATACCTTCTCGGTCAGGGCTATAGCAAAGAATTCGTACAGGAACGCTTTAGGGATATTCTGCGGGAAAAACAAAAAAAATAAACCTTTTTGCTTGCGCAATGTTAATATTAATATTACTATTGCAGTGTCATTTACAAAAAACGCTGACCGCATCGCAGACAGCGTTTAGACAATCTAACAGATTAACACGATAAACGTGTCATGAGCACAAAGGTAAAAAAGTCACAGAAACGACGCATGAATGCCCTGCTGCAAATCGCAATGATGCAGGCCGTACATGTACACAGCTACAAGCGTCCTGAATGGGCCAAATGCTACAATGTTAATCCGCTGACGGATACGGCCAGCTTTTATTTCAGCAGTTCGCACGGTGCGCAGGTCGGCAACGGTGAATGTACGCTCCCGATCTGGATTCACGAGGATAACAATGAAATCATTCGTCGGCTGGTTGAATGCATTCGCAATGTTACCGGCGAAGCCGAACACAACTACCGTCGTCAGGTACGTCAGGCTGCACAGGTAGCTCTTGCTGCGTTCCCCGATCAACGGCAGTCAATCGCGCAAACCGTCTCTTTTCTTGTTCATTAATGTAATATTAATATTACCATGAAGAAAACAAAGACTTACGCTAGGTACGCTGACTTTCTGGCCTTTATGGGTCTGCTGGTATACGGTCGGCTCGGCTTAAAACTGCTATTGGTTCATCAGGTCGGGGGCGCTTTTGCGGTACTCGGTATTCTCATCGTCTGGGAAATTCTCTGTGTGTTCGCACTCCGTAAACAACACCGGGCATGACCGTCAACGACACAATGCTGACAATGGACGATGTAGATAATTTGCTCTACATCTACGCGAATCAGACGGTATTGCTGACCCAGCCCCGTATGATTCGGAGAATCGATGCGCTGGATAGTCGGTATTACTATACGATTGACGGCGACGAAGCAACGTTCTACATTTCTACAACGAGCTTCATTAAGAAGGTAACGCCAACGAGTCCGCACCTGATCGAATGGTTCAAGAAGCACGGCCAGCAGGCCGACATCCTGCGCGATCAGGCGGCAGATTTCGGAACGCTGATGCACATCTGTTTTGCCGATTACCACCAAAAAGGCTACAACTTCAACGATACCGCCAACCGCGTCAGAAGCTACCTCTTACAGTACGATCATCCGCTGGCGCTGGCTGGCGAGTGGACGAAGAAACTGAATAAGGCTGTAACCAGTTACGCCAAGTTCTGCGCTGATTTCGAGATTGAGCCTATTCTAATCGAGGGCATGTTAGCCAGCGATGAAATGGGCATCGCCGGTACACTTGATCTGGTAGCCTATGCGACGGTTACTACAAAAATCGGCAAGGGCAAGGACGCAACAACGAAGCGCGAACGCAGGCTGGTCAATATCGACTTTAAATCTGGCGGCATTCACAAATCGGCTCAGATGCAGCTCGCGCTGAATAAACTGATTTTCGAGGAAAATTTCCCGCATCTGGAAATCGCTGAAAACTGGTCTTGGAGTCCGAAAGATTTCCAGTCTGAACCGACCTACACGCTGGTTAATCAGACCAAAACGATTTATACGCCTGCACTGATCGATCATTATCTGGCAATCTATGCTGCCGAATACGGCGGAGAGCTTGACAACAAGACATTCCATCAATTCACCGGCACTATTCACCCCGGCAATCCAATCGCCCAGCATCACAGGGCAGTAGGCGTAGCCGAAGCCATACTGCCCTACTAAACACTCAACGTCATGTTCATTCGTGTAACCCAAATCAACGGCGACAGCAAGCGCGTCACTATCGGCTTGCGATACATCATTATGGTCGAACCGTACGATCAGCCCAGCGAACCGAACATCCACGCCATTATAACGCTGCCTCATCGGGTCTGCAACGTAGCGGAAACCTACGACGAAATAGACGCGCTGATTGAAGCGGCAAGACGAAGACGATCAAGACAATAATTCACCTCTCCAAACAATCCAGACAATGCGAATTCAAAACAACCCTCTGCAAAAGGCTGTGCCCAATGTGCCGCCAGCAGCCAAACGAACATTACCCGAAGTAGGCCGTATCAGCATCGGCGAAAAAGGCTACACCGCCGATAACCGGGCCTTTCCGAAGTCTACTGATTACTTCGTTGTTCGCTCACGATTCGACCAAAAGGTAACAGCACAATACGGTGACAAACCGACCGAACTACCTGTATTCTTTTACTCGGATGACTTCAACGAAGTATGTACTGAGCGGCTTGAAATCCGGGACAAAGCCGGGGCACTGTATGCCTACGGCGACGGAGAAACCTTTTACGTATATAGTAAAGGGGCATACCTGCCGGTAACAATCGACAAACGGCCTGATCTGATTGAAAGCTGCGAAAACTATCTGAAACAACAGGCAGGCAGTCAGGCTAAATACATCAAATGGGCGCATGTGCTGACGATGCGTTTCTGCATCAAAAATGTGCCGGTACTCGGTTACTGGCAGTTCAGCACCAAAGGCGTTGACACATCGATTCCAAACCTACGGGACCGCTTCGACGGTAGTATGCAGGCATTCGGCAGCGTTCGGTTTCTGCCGTTCTCGCTGACGATCAAGAAAGTAAAGTCCAACAAACCGGGTGTAACCGACTCTTATCCGGTTGTCGATCTGGTGCCCATGTTTTCGATGGAAACCGGGCTACAGGTCAGCAAGTATCTGGCTGAGCATCCAACCGAAAATCCGGCAAAGCTGGCACTGATGGACTTATCTAAACCGCTGGAACTTGGGTCCAACGGTCTGCTACTCGGTAGCGGGGAAGGAGGTGAGGCATGAAAGCAATGGCAAAAAGTATCCGGGGGTTAGCCTACCGTCATGGCACATATAATGTATTTGCTGATTTCTGCGAAATGGCCGCAATCTCGTTTTCCAATACTGTTGATCTACGAAACTGTCAGAAACGGGAAGAACGCTACCTGTCTATAGTCAAAAAGTACAGCAGCGAAGAAATCAATCTGTTTCCTGAGCTGCTGGGCATGTTGACCATAGAAATGGAGAGCGAACCCCGCGATGTCTTGGGCGAACTATTCCACGAACTAGAACTGCACAACGAACACGCCGGGCAATTCTTTACGCCGTACCACCTCTGCGAAATGATGTCAAAAATGACATACGGGGACGAAATGCAGGCTATCGTTGATCAGAAAGGATTCGTTACAGCACACGAACCCGCCTGCGGTTCGGGGGCGATGATCATCGCGCTGGCGCATACCATGCTTGATAAGAAAATTAACTATCAGCAATGCCTGCATGTAAGCGCAATTGACCTCGACAGCCGATGTGTTCACATGGCCTATGTTCAGTTCAGTCTGCTAAACATACCTGCCGTAGTGTATGTGGGCAATACGCTCACAATGGAAATGCGTGACGCTTGGTACACTCCTGCACATATTATAGGCGGCTGGAACTGGCGACTGAATAAGCCCGAAACAACGGCCATGCAGAAAGTCATTGAACTACTGACGACCGCAGAGCCAGCAGCCCCGGCAAAGATCAGCATCCCCAACAGACCACGACCGACAACCCCGCTGAAACGGGTTAAGCCAATCAATCAATTAGCCATTTTCTAACAGCCATGAGCTACTATCTCTGTAAATACAACGGCGACAATATTACACCCCTTGACAATAAACCTTATAAATCATGAAAACTATTCTAACTGACAAAGGACTAATTCTGGCAAGGCTAATAGCTGGGCAGACGCTAACAATCAATGACCGAAGCTGGCCCAACTGCGGGGCATGGCTAAACAAATGGACTGAACGAGAAATCGAGGTTGATTACCTGTTCGCTATATCGCTTTTTAATCTCCAATGCCTGCAACTGGAAAGCGGCAATTTCGAGACTGGCGAACGTCATTATTTCTTTCGGGTTGTCACGCGAAAGCGGCATCGGAAATGGAGACTGGAAGTCACGAGAGACGACGAATCTGAACGCCTATTGCCACTAGCCGAAGCAAAGTTGAAATACAAATCGAAAGCGATTCACTTTAAAATCAACTATCGGTATCAGCTTTATCAAGGTATCGAAAGAGACTTAAAGAAAGGCAGCGTACGCCCTGAATTACATCTTGCTAGGTACAATACAGCTCGCAGGATGCTGAAAAATGATTTTCTCGCCTATCTGGTGCGTGTTGATAACACTAAACACGAGCCGTCAAAACTCTGGTATTCATTCGCAATAAGCCACTAATAAATATATGACCGCTGAACAAGTAATTGAATTAGTAGTCGCTGAACGCGAGCGGCAGATTGCCAAATGGGGCAAACAGAATCTAAAGCTGTTTTTCTGGATTCTGATCTTACAGGAAGAATTAGGCGAAGTCGCTAAAGCGATCATTGACGAAGAGCCGAAAGAAAACCTGCTGAACGAAGCCGTACAGGTTACAGCAGTAGCGGTTCAGATGTGCGAATGGGCCAGTGAGTTAGTCGGCTGGCCCTGTAATTCGCGGGAAGTTCTAGGGTTAGTCTTTGCGAGACGGAAACTATCAGACGGTTTAGCGATGAACGCACATTTAGAGCTTACATCACTGATAGGGATGCTGTGCACTACAAAACACGACAACATTTATCAGGAAGCTCAATTCGCATCGTCTTACCTGCAACAGATCGTTTTCAATGGTTGCTTATTAATCTACCGTCTATCAGAGCAATGAGCTACAAACCAACTGGAAAAGGATATTTTTCGGGTGCCGGAGGCATGGAACTCGGCATGATGCAAAGCGGTGTTGATTTTATTCAGTCGCTTGATCTGGACAGCGACGCAACCGGCTGCATGAATCAGAATCCGCATTATTTCGGACACTCCATCCTGAACGAAGACATACAGGCTCGCCGGGTTCTTGATCAGCCGAAATCTGACATCATTGTAGGTACTTACCCCTGCAAGAAATACAGCGCGATTGCTGACATCAGCCAAACCCGGACGGGCGAGGATCTATTTCTGCATTTTTTCCGGCATGTGGCAATCGAACAACCCGAAATGTACGTCGTAGAAAACGTTCCAGGCATGAAGAAATTTCCGGTCGTGATGGAAGCCATGACAAAGCTGCCGGGCTATTATGTGAACGTGTTCTGTCCGGTCGAAGCAACCAACTGGCTACCTCAGAAGCGCAAGCGGTTGATTGTGATAGGAACCCGTAAACCGTTCTTTATCATGCACCCACAGCCAGCAAAACGGCCTCGTTTGCGCGATATACTGGAACGTGACGTACCAATCGTTGACCTGCCAGATTACGTACTGGCACGTTTAAAAGGCTCATATCGAGATAAGCCGATACTATGCGACCCCAACCGACCGGGCGAATTGGCTCCTACCTGCGTAGCGCACTACGAGAAAGACCAAAGTACCCGAATGGTAGTTGACAAATCAAATCCCCATGGGGCGCGACCGTTTACCGTTCGGGAGTATGCCCGGTTGCAAGGATTCCCGGATGATTTTCATTTCGACAGCAAAAACAGCAGTTACCGACTGATTGGCAATGCCGTACCCGTCCCTATGGGTCGCTGGGTCGGTGAGCAGGCTATGCGTTATTTCAACTAAACCAATTCAATCTTATGGCCTGGGAGTATATAAGTACCTATTCAGATCAACTATTCGAGGAGTTCAAACGCATTCACCAGCAGGAGAAAGATTTAACCAATACAGTAATTCCGGCTGACACGGCTGACATAGTGGATATTATCCGACAACGATCATACAAGTCTGCCCAACTGGGGGCACGTAAAGCACAGATCAAAGAAGACCTGTTCAGGTATCGCAATACCGTTTTGAAGCAGCGCAAGTTCTTTGCTCAACGCGCCCGGTTCGACCGGCAATACGAAGAAATCCGAACGACAATCTGATGCAGCTAGATTTCACCCGCGAACATAGCGTTGCTGAAAAGTACCTGCAACTACGCGATCTAAAAGGCCGTAACCTGTACGTTGTCGTGCATTGTGGCCGCTACCAGATCATTCATACCGGCAAGATGCTGGCTATAAATGACGAAGGAACCGTACTGGCGCTGAACTGCCCGACCGAAAAGAACCGGAACGAATACGGCGAGACGGATTTTATTCAGCACGAACGAACGCGCAATCAGTGGGGCGAACTGATCAAACCTACCGAACGATTTCAATACATCCCGATTGCGTTAATCAGTAAGATTATCGACTACAGTGTTAAAAATTCCGCGTAAACTGTTTTGTAATATTAATATTACTTTTTAGGTTGCGCCCTGTTTTTTGAAACAATGATCATGGTACCCGATTCCGTTTTGCAGTCTGAGCTGCTTACTTCCAGCGAGAAACTTCTGTTTCCGCAACTGGTCGTATTGTGCGGTACAGATGGCAGAACCAACGCTGATAATGACGAACTGGCGGCACGTCTAAACATCAGTGAACGGTCGTGTAGTGCCTTTATTACTAACCTGCACCGGGCAGGCTTTTTAACCGTTCTGGTAGATCGTAGACTCAAGAAAAATCAGCGCACAATTATCCTGAACGAGTTGACGCAGGATTTTGCGTTAAGTCCGGTTTTGCTACAAAAGCTGATGTTAGCTGACGCAGATTCTTGCGTCAAGTTGGCGCAAATTCTTGCGTCTGCTCTACCTGACGCAAAATCCTGCGTCATGTTGGCGCAATTTCTTGCGTCAGCTAACAAGGAACAATGCGCTGATTCTGAACGATTTACAGAAGCTGACGCAGGATTTTGCGTCAACCCCGGCCAAGATTCGAGGTTTTCAGGTAAAAGAGATAATAATATATATAATAATATATTAAATACTACACAAGAAAGTAGTATTAATACTACTAGTAACTCTTTTGCAAAAAACCTCGAAAATGCCGACCAGACGCAAAATCCTGCGTCAACTCTGACGCCGTTCATTACGCTAAACGGTCAGCTCATCGAACCAAACCAGCTAGGTCAGATCATAAACCTTCGTGGCATTGAAGACGACCGCGTTGCGCCTTTCGTAGCTGAACACACTGGCCGCACCTACAACGATCTGAAAGAGTTGCAGGACTTGGTTCGTAAGTGGCTCCGGCGCACCAAGCCGAAAGAGCCGAAGAAAACCGTAGCTCAGCGCAAGAACGATTTCCGGGATAAGCTCAACGAGTATCACAAACTGAATCCGGGGAAATATCCGGTCGATTTCTACAGGGAATTTTTCGAGTACTGGACTGTCACCAACGAACGGGGAACCGTAATGCGCTTCGAGAAAGATGCCTATTTCCTGCCAAGTCTCGGACAAAAACTAGCCTACGCCTACAAAAACATTTACCTCAAAAACCAGACACATGCAACCAACAACCGAACTGGCTCCACAAAGCAACATGCTTTTGTCAGCGCAAACGACCTCGGTGACACAACTGGAACCGAAAACGACGATTCAGCAGATCAGGGAAGCCAGCCGGACAAAGAAACTGCCGGACACGGACTTGAAACAGTTTTCATTGATCTGGAATGAAATCATGCTGCTATTAAGCATGAAGGTCGAGAATAAAGACGCGGCCATTGCACAGCACAAGGAAGTGCTGAAAGCCTTGACGGCCTACGTAAAAACGGAATACCCAGGCGTAACGACGGGCGATCTGTTACTGGCTTACCGACTCGGTGTAAAATGCAAACTACCGGGCAAGGATGGCGAGCCGCTGGAAATGTTTGCCGAACTCAACCCCCGATCAATCGGCAAAGTCCTGCACGCTTACGAAGAATTCAAGCGTGAGCAGTTAACGCTGAATCCAGCCCCGACAAAAAGCACTGCCGGACTGCTGCCCGAATACGTACCCTCTCAGCAGCAGCAGGACAGAGCGAACGCTCAATTGGTACGGTTCGCGTATCTGGCCCAGCAGCAGGGACGCGATTACAATGATCACGGCAATCTGCTCTATAACTGGCTCGACTCAAAAGGTCTGATTCCGTTCAACCGGGAACGCAAGTGGGAATTTATGAAACAGGCTCAGGAACGCATCCGGGCCGAAGAAGCCGGGCACGGCGCAACCGGCAACATGCAGGAACACAAAGATGCTCGCGCTCTGGCCGGACTACTGAAACAGGCTACTGAACAGGGTCAGCTATACCTGCCGCAAAAAGACCGTATCACGACCAAAGCCAAGCAAATCGCTTTTATCGAGCTACTGAAAGACATGATCGAATTCGATCAAACTCCCGACGAACTTTTAAACTCAATTCTAACCGATGACCAAACACAAGAACAAGAGCCGTAGCGATGTACCGAACTCGAACGTTATCCTGTCCGGCGTTCCTGGACTCAACAACTGGGCCAACATCGCCAGCACACGCTACAACGGGCCGCTGCCCGATTTTACCGGACAATTACGATGCTGGACAGGCGTACAGGATTTAGGCAAAGATCGAATCATTCTGATCAGGCCCGACCAACTGGAAGCCAAGAAACAGAAGTACCCTCAACTGCTAGTAATGGAAACCGTTCAATAGCACAATTCTTAACAATCAAACAGATTAACACAATGACCGAAACAATGACCGCTCCGAACCCAACGATTGACGAGCAAATTGCCGAACTAAAGGCAAGTATTGCCACTCCACCCGTAACAAAAACCTGCTTTATCATCAGCAGTAAAATCCTGCATAAGCACGTTAAGGCGCTGCTGTCTGCCGTATCCAGCAATCCGATAGTTCCGATTCTGGAAAACATCCTGTTCAGTGTCGATAGCGACGAGCTGCTAACGCTTCGCGCTTCTGACCTGCAAACGAATATCTGCTGCGAATTACCTGTCGAGGTAAGAGGCATCAAACCAACCACCAAGCCTGTGCAGTTCTGTATGAACGCCCGCAGGCTCTACAAACTTATTTCCAAGCTGCCAGAGCAACCGATTTCGATTGCCTTCAACGGTGATAGCAAAGTAACAATCTGTCCAGATTCCGGCTATTATAACTTCTTTTCCGAAAACCCGCTTGATTATCCCAAGCTGCCAACGCTGAGCGAACCGGCCAAGTTTACGATGGCGGGAAAGGTTTTGGTCGATGCTTTGATCAAGACGTTGCCGTTCACCAGTAACGACGATCTGCGGCCAGCCATGACCGGCGTTTATTTCGAGGGCTCCAATATGGCCGCAACGGACGGGCATCGGCTTATTCGCCTTCAAGTGGATGGACTCAATACCTACGTCGGCTTTATCCTGCCCTACAAAGCGGGTAGCGTGTTCCTGAAAGCCTACGGCAAATCTGACGACAACGTTCACTGTGAAGTTGTAAAAAACAATATGCGCTTTGTCTGGGCGAATTACACGCCGATTGTTCGGCTTATCGATGAGCGATTCCCAGATTATCAGAACGCGATTCCGACCAACAATCCAATGTCGGCAGTTATCAACCGGCAGGCATTAATCCGGCTCGTATCCCGGACGCTGGATTTTGCCAACCCTGTCACCCATCTTGTCGCCTTCACATTCAGCAAAGGCAAAATCACTGTCGAAGCGGAAGACCTGGACAGCTCAGAAGGCTGCACCGAGTCAATGGCTGTCAAGTATGACGATCACACGTTCAAGATCGGATTCAACGGGTTACTAATGGCCGATCTGCTCAAGCATATACCCGGTTCGCACATTCAGCTAGAAATGTCGGCACCGAACCGGGCCTGCGTCATTTACCCAAGCGACGGGGAGCCAGATAAAAAACACCTGTCATTGTTAATGCCAGTCATGCTAAACACCTACGCCTAATGGTTCTTGGATTCCGCACCCAATGGGGCAAGCCGCCCCGCCCTACCGAGTTCGAGCAGAAGATCCTCGACGGTCGCAAAAAGCACACGTTACGCGAAGACCCGAAAGACCGCTGGAAGGCTGGCAACTCCATTCAGTTCGTTGTCGGCAATCGAACTAAAGATCGTCGTCAGTTTGCGACAGGAGAATGCACCGGAACGCAAATGGTGTACATGACCCTCAAATCGGGTAAGCGTAGTTTTCATCACGGGCTACTGATTCGCATTGATGACTATACGCTTAATTACTACGAAGCAAATTGGTTTATTACCAACGATGGATTTGATTCAGTTGAGCAGTTCATACACTGGTTCAAACCTCTGATCGAACAAGCGCCGGGTAAGCTATTGACTCGTAAACTCATTCACTGGACAAAAGACCTACGCTATGGCAGACCAGACTACTAAGAAAGCAATGCAGTTCACCATTGACGAGGAGATTGCTGAACTGAACCGCGAAATCGGCCTGCGCTACGGATTCTACAAAAAGAAAGTAGATGCCGGGCAAATGACGCAGATGGATGCTGATTACAAGATCGGTGTCATGACCTCAGCCATGAACCGGCTCAAAGCCCTAAAATTTTTACTCTCGAACATTTCAAACCCCTACTAACATGTCTACAGTACAATCAGCCCAGGCAGCAATCGATTTCAAGCCCATCGGTCAGACTTTGCCCCAGAAGCCAGAACGAGAACGTATTCGTCGGGGTGGCTACGAATCACGGTACAACGAAGCTCTCGACTACCTGCGAGCTGAACTCAAGGACGGCCAACTAGCAGCACTCCAATCCGGCGAAATTGCCAATACGTTCAAGATTACCAGTTCATTCCTGACGCTGTGCGTAGCCATGAAAGCCATTCAGGATATGGGCTATCAGAAAGGTAAAGGCCGGATGTTTCGCGCTACGCCACTGCTTAGCCAGATTGACGGGGTTCAGCTTCGCAATTTCCGGCTCAAGAATTTCCCTAACCCCGAACCGGCTCCGGTAATACCGCAGCATTTGCTTGAGAAAACACCTGAACAGCGTCAGGCATTTGTTAATGCCATGAATACAATGGCGGTCAACATCAAGCCTAACTCCTTGTTTTTAGTCGGTCAGGTTCAGGGAACAACCTTTACATCTGACTTGCACGATCAGTTTTCCAGTGCTCAGCAGGCGGAAGATTTTATACGCGAATACTCGCTGGAATCGGGCCAGAAATATGCTATCGTGCAAGTTGTCTGTGTGGTTGAGTCAAGAATGACGTTACTGCCTTCGACGTTATGACCGAGCTAGAAAAGCGAGTAAATGGCATGATTGCCTATTCTAACAGTACACGCAATTTGATGCTACAGGTTCGCAAAAATGCACTACAGCGAGCCGAAGCCGGTTTGAAGCGTGAGCAGCTACAGTACTTCATCGTGCGCTGTGCTGGATTACTGGATGAGTTCGGTCTGCGTATGGGGCAAACCATTATTCATAACAAGATTATGTACGTACTGGCCGAAATCGACGGAACCGGCAATCCAGTCGGACACCGAATCAAAGCAGACGGCTCCGTTAATCCGAACGATAAGGTTTCCCTGTTTAAGTCCCGTTTAATGCGCGTAGAATTAGTTTCACCACAAAAGACATATTAATACTACATTACATGAAAAAAGTCATTCTGGCCGTGTTAATGGCCGCTACAAAGGAAGGTATACTCTGCGAGTTGACCGTTAGCGTCAAAGGCAATCACATCACTACACAAGGCTCGCTAAAGATCGATGGCCCGGTAACGGAAAGTAAGATCAACCTCAAGTTCTGGCGAGGTGGTCAGTCCAGCGACCTAACGCTGGATACCGAGCAGAATACCGACCTGAGCGTTTCCAGTAACGACGACAGGTACGAAATCGGTATCGGCGGGGTATGTATCAGTTTTCAGGAGAAATTCCAGCAGGACCCATTCACGGTAACGCCCAGTGCCTGATCTGATCACCGCCGATCAGTTTCAAGCCCTCAACAAAAAGAAGCCAGCCAAAGGCAACCCGGAACACGACCTGCAATGTCAGGTCGTGTCTGACTTCGACAGAGATTACCCGGACTACGAAGGTCTGCTGTATGCCATTCCGAACGGGGCGAAACTCCCCTTCAAGAATGTCAAAAACAGGAAAACCGGCAAGATCAGCCGGTACTGCCCGGAAGCGATGAAACTCAAAGCCGAAGGTTTACGACCGGGTGTACCTGATCTATGCCTGCCGGTTCCGAAAGGTCGCTATCATGGTCTGTATGTCGAAATGAAGTACGGCGACAACAAGCCGACCCCCGAACAGAATTACTGGATGCAGCGACTTACGAAGCTCGGCTACTGCTGCCGGGTCTGCTACTCGCGATCTGAAGCCAAACACATCTTTAAAACCTATTTATCATTATGAAGAAAGGTAAGTTCAATAAACTACGTAACAAAATCCGCGAAGCCGAGGAACGCGGATTTAATGAAGCTCTGGACATGATGAAAGAGTTCGTCATGCATAACCAATTCCAGCAGGTCGGTTCAGCCGAAACATGGCATAAAGTATTGTGTAAAATCATCGACCTGCGAACCCCGTTCTGATCATGCTACCAATCGACTTCCCTGGACGAAACAGAATCCTGCACGGCCCCCGCGATGAGCAGGGCAATCCAACCTCCGACATTATTGATCTGCCCAGCTTTACAGACGATCAGGTTTGCGTATCTCGCTGGGAGCTATCCGACGACGAAAAGCAGCAGCTACGTCATTCGCTCGGCATTTACGTTTTTCTCTGGTACGACTCTATTGACCCGATCTATCTGTCAGTCCTTTGTCCGATCAATGACGATGAAACGATCAAGGTCCAACCTGTTCAGAAGGATGTGCTATACAAGGGCGAAGACCGGGGCGAAAAATTTTGTATTACCTACTGGGAGTTTACCGACGATGAAATTGAGTTGATTCAGACAATCGGAGCATTCTGGTTTGTTATTCAGTCTGGCGAAACGCAGCCCCCGGTCGGCTTCATGGCCGAAAATCCATTCACCCCTGAAACGATTATCTAAACCTGTCATGAGCATTTTACCGAAAAAGAACTACGTCTTTCGATTTCAACTGTTTAATCTGTTGTTCTGTCTGAAAGACAGCCGCAGGCATCTGATGACCTACATGGAACATTACGGCGGAGACTCAACCGTTATCGGCCCGTACGTGTTCTGGATTAAACGACTATGAAAATACCGAAACGGCTGGACATTAGCCGCTCCTGCTTTTACCAGCTACCTGACGATACGGCCAATATTATTGGTTACGAATTGATGTACCGGGCAAAATATCCAGGTATTTTTAAGATTCGATCAGGAACAACGTTTTTCTTTGAACTCCAAAATACCCAGGCTCGCGACGCCTTTCTAAACTCGCTCGAAGTGTCCTGCCGTCAGTCCGGCCTGATTACCCAACGAACAATCATACATTAACCATGAAGAAACCGCATTTTGAAGTACGTTCCCTGATTGTCAAGACAATGGTTGTCGAAGGCAAAACCATCCACCGGCATTTTTTCGAGTGGCTGAACCGTAGCAGTCTCGAACAGTGTTACCTGCGCCTGTTACTTATCCGTCAGAACGGCACCAGTATCGGCGATACGCACGATCTGAAATTTCCGAAAGTAAAGCAACTCGGAACCGTTACCGTCGAGGAGAACGGCCAGAAAGTCACTAAGCCGCATTATGACGCTTCGACGCATTTCTTTATCGACGCCGACGAAATAGCCGCAGGATTCGACTATTATACAGCTACGCTAACCAAGAAGTCAGACCCGACCGTTGCCGTGATCAGCCAGAAGCGCGAAGACTTGCGGCTTGCTCACGAAAAAGTATAAAAAATTTTCTTGCCTGATGTAATATTAATATTACATTTGCAATGAGGCTGCTTTGAAGCAGAACGGAGTCCGGTGCGTCTCAGGGGAGGCTGGCGCACCGCTTCTTTCAAAACAGCATCTACCGTGCGGGGTAGTTCAGAAGGTTAGAATAGCGGACTCATAATCCGCAGGTCGCCGGTTCGAGTCCGGCCCCCGCTCCTACCGAGAAGCCCATTTTTTAGGAGGGCATTGTTTGATTGAGCGCGATACGACCCACGATACGAGGGCAGCATTTTTAAAGGGGTTGTACGGACTTAAACTAACCCCTGCCGGTTTTTACCGGCAAGTCTTTTGGCGATGCTGATGGAGCGTTGTTGATTGTTTGGTTAAAAAAGAGGAAGGTTTCAAGAATGCCCGGACGCTTTGTTCGGGCATTTCTTTTTTATTTGCGCCCATGAAACTACTTCTACGAACACAACAGCCTCTTGCGACCATCGCCCTTTTTATCCTTTTAAGTCTATCATATTCTGCCAATGCGCAGGACAATACACTTAAAGGCATCCTGCCTCTGCAAAACAATGAGGTGTACTACAAGCAAAAGTTTGAAACCCCTGGACTAACAAAAGCGGAAGTATTTCGACGCGCCCGGCGCTGGTGGGTCTTAACCTACAAGTCCGCTAAAGACGTTTTGCAGCTTAGCGACGAAAATACCGGCGAACTAATTGGTAAAGGCTATAGCTTCGTAGATGCTCCGGGTGAAAAGAAAGATATGCCGATTTCGTTTATCGTCCACTCGACAATGACGCTCGATGCCGCAGACGGTGGCTATGTCGTCACGGTTAGTCAGATCAGGCTATTGAACTCGTGGTTTGCCCTTCCAGGAGCGCCAATTGAAACGTACAAGCGATCTCCTGAAAAAAATCTGATTCGTGTCTTACAGGGTACAGATCAGAAAATAAAGGATACGTTTGCATCGATCAACAAGTTTGTACTTACCGAATCTCTTTAACCGTCAATCAATCAAAAGGCCCCGGCAGCAATGCGGGGCCTTTTCGTTAGTGTATAGCGGCTCGGATGGCTTCAAACGCGATGTAGGTAAACAATCCCCGCCAACACCAGTTTTCGACTTTCGGCCAGCTAATGACTGGCTTTTTTGTTGCCGGAGGTTTGGCCGTTACTGGCCCGGTACTGGGGCTGCGATTCTTCGGGTCTATCGACGGCTTGCTGATCGACAGCAGCTTAATACTTTCGTTCAGCCGCGTAATGGTCGAATCCTTGCTTTTGATGATCGCTTTCAGATCGACAACATCAGCCGTTAGCTTAACGACCTGAAAGTGATTGAACAGGGCTTCCCTTGCTCCATCCGGTGTTAGGGTCAAACTTCGGGGCGGCAAGGCTTCTGCCTGAAATGATGGGCGTGAACCCGACCGATTTGGCAGGCTGTCCGCCTGGCTGATTGACACTACCCCGGACGTGTCGATTGAACACGCTGTCGAGGTCAGCCTGTAGGCCAGCATCATTAGCACGGCGTAGCTGCTGGTAATAAATAACTTCATCTTTTTCACGGTCGTCCAGTCGTTTATAAAGTTCACGGATTTCAAAATTTGCTTCCAGTGTATCGGCTCGTAGCCGCCAGAGTTCGGTATCCTGCGCTTTCACAATTGAATCCTGATAGGCGATTGCTTCGCGAACCTCTGCGTTGTACATGCTGCACGATTTCAGGCCGAAACCCACGATCAGCGCCCAGATCAGGAGCGGCAACGCTGCCGGATACCATAGGACTTTCCAGATTTTTGCCAGCACCGGCAGGACATAATTGCTTATTGGCTGAACGCGGTTCAGCAGTAGTTTTAATGTGCTAAGTATCATGATGTGCTAAGAGCTGCGATTAATTGTTGTGCTGTAGAATCGACGGTCGCCACATTCGGCATACGAGGGAAAGCGGCCTGAACCGCAGTAACGATGTCAGCCGGTGTCAGAGCTGCGGTGCCCACCGTATTGTCGGTTGCGACACCTATACGAACATTAGATGGCGAAGCAATCACACACGAACCAACCCGCGTTCCACCTAAATACGATACACCTTGCCGTACGTCAGACGCATTTGGAACTACATTAGCGGTTTGTGTGGGGTCGTAGAAAACGTTTAGGGTGTTGGTATCGTCGTAAAACGAGAACTGTGTATTCGTCGTTTTTCTGATTTTAACGTTACCTGTAATTGGCGAAACGCCACCCAATGAATAGGTCATGCGCTCTACCGTCGTCGTACCATTCGCGGTTCCGGCTACACCTTCTGCAACTGTGCTACTCACGGCACTATAAACCCGAACAGTACCGTTTATCGAACCATTGTAAACACCATAGGAAAAGCCACCCGTACCGCCTGTAGCAATACCGTTTATCGTTACAACCGTTCCGGTTTGCGATGTTGCGCTTAACCATATACCACAACAATAGGAGGCTCCGCCTGTCGAATTGCCGTTGAAATTTATGGTTGAATTAACACACGCAATTGATAATCCAGGGCCAGAGTTTGCAATTGCGGCCTGTCCCGTAATACTACCGTTTGCCGTAGCCGTTAAGTTGGCCGTAATTGCAGTTCCACCAATCGACATACCCGCAGCACCTAACCCACCGCCCGTTAACGTACCTGAATAGCTAATATTCATATTTGTACAAGCAGAAAAGAATATTCCATGTGAAGACTGAACACTACCCCCGTTTGAGTTTCCGGTAAACGAAAATGTTACGTTGCTACAGCCCAAAAAATAGATGCAGTAACTACTACCCGAAATGCCGCCATAGCAATTACCGACAAATGTATAATTGCCAGAAGCAAGGCTATTACCCCTGAAACAGTAGGAACTTGCCGCCGATGAAGCATACATATCACACTGAATCGTATAGGTTCCAGCCGCAAGCGCACCATATCCGCCAGCAATAACACCACTTGTTGCCGTAGCTCGGACACTGGCAACCTGTATATTCTGGTTTATGTTTACAGGATACCCATTCAAATACACATCGTCAGTCGTACCGGGAACAGTCCCACTACTCCAAACCGTAGGGTCTGACCAGTTCCCCGTCTTTATTGCCCAAACTGTAGCCATTAGCTTAGATTTTGGTTTATCCAGTTTTGAACGCCAACCTTTATGCCGCCAACCGTCAATAATAGATTCATGTCCTGATTGGCAAACACATCCTCCCAAATCTTCACGATTTGATATTTTGAGTCCGTGAGCACTTCAATTTTTGCGTTTTCGCGTCTAGCAGGAATTAGTATCATCACGATTTTTGATGTGCTAAAATCAGCGTCGGGGTTATTAAAATCTGGCCGTATAAAGCCGTCAATTATGAGCTTCATTACGAATTCATCCCAGATTTTACCACCTGCTTCAAATGGTTTTGGATTTGTCATATTTCGCTATACGTTGCAGTTGCGTAAGAAGTCCAGGCTACATTCGTAGCCTTTTTAGTTCCAACCAGCGTACCAGTAGCCGATAGCTCAATGCGTTTGATCGTCCACACTGCCGAAGCGTCCAGCGAGCCGGATGCCGCTACACCGATGTAGGTAAAAAGCCCCACGGTAGCCGTCCGACGTTCGCGGGCTATCGCATTCGCTGCCGCTACCGCATTGGTTGCCGCAGTGCTGGCCGTAGCCGCTGAGTTGGCCGCTGCTGTTGCCGCTGTGCTGGCTTCACTGGCCTTTGTTGTAGCCGTAGTCGCTGCATTGCTGGCTGTGGTCGCTGAGTTAGCCGCGTTGGTTTCCGATACCTGAGCCGCATTTTTCGCGCTCGTTGCTGATGTAGCTGCACTACTGGCCGAAGTTGCTGAGTTACCGGCGTTCACCTCCGAGGTGTGTGCGCTACTGGCCGATGCAGCCGCAGCCGTTGCACTACCAGCCGCAGCCGATTCCGACGCAGATGCTGCCGACGCCGACGATGCGGCCTGACTCGCTTTGGTCGTTGCGGTAGTCGCCGACCCCTGGGCACTGGTAGCCGCTGACTGCGCTGCCGTCGCACTACCCGAAGCTGCACTTTCCGAACTCGCTGCATTACTGGCCGATGTGCTGGCCGAGGTCGCAGAACCGGCTGCACTACTGGCCGATGTAGCCGCACTGTTTTTAGCGTTTGTCGCTGTAGTGGCTGCAACATCGGCACGATCTGCTGCCTCGGTAGCGGCTGATGCGGATGCGCTGGCAGAACTGGCTGCATTGCTGGCTATAGTAGCTGCGTTCTGCGCCGATGCCGCACTGCTGGCCGCTTCACCCGCTTTGGTCGATGCAGTACCTGCACTGGCAACTGCCGTCTCTTTGGCCGCAATAGCTTCCGAAGCTGCGTCTGTAGCATTGGTAACAGCCCCCGCAACGGTTTCAGCCGCTTCGGTTGCCTGTTCCAGTTGATCGGCCAGTTGCACCAGTCCGTCCGTCACCTGCTGGCTGGCCTGCTTCGCCTGATCAGCGTAGGCCGCAGCCAGTGCTGTAGCCGGAGTCGCATCGACAATCGCGTCGATTACCTGCTGCGAATCGTCAATCGTCACTGAAAGCCCCTGCGCATCCAGAACGGGCATAAACGAACCGACCGGCACAACCAGCAGCTTGGCAACACTGTATCGGTAGGAAGGCCCGACCGAAGGCACAACCTTTACGTCGAGCAGGTAGCTACCAGCCGCCAGATCAGGCACGACTGCCGAAAGTTCCGGCCCCGTACCCGGTTTAGTTAGCGTCAGGGTTGCAATCGGCTTGCCCTGCTCGCTGAGCCTGATTTCGGCCAGCAAAGCAAGCGTAGACGTAGGCACAATGACAACCCCATTATACCGGCTCAGTCGAATAGCCAGCATATTGGGGTTGCCTTGTCGGTAGCGTAGTACGGCAGGTGTCCGCATTAGAATCCGTCGCTGTCTTTAGATTTTCGACTTGCTGTAATTTCGTCGCCGGGAGGGGCTACCGCCTTTCTGGGCGTGTCCCCCGAATCGGACATGACTACCAGATGCGACGTACCGTGCTGTAGAGCGTCCTGCTCAACGAGGGGATTAACCGGCTGATTGCTTAGTTCGGGAACATCGCCCTTGTCGTGTTTCGGCTTGGAGAGCGTTACCCAGGGGCAGGTCGGGCAGGGCTTCACCTGCCCCGATGTCTGCCGCAGATACGCAACCGCAAACGCGCAGGTATCGCAGCGATAGATTGCCGCACTGTCTACCTTCATCGCCAGCTTTGCGCTGTCCACCTGCTCAAGCGTGACGGGCTTCTGTTCGACCTGTACGCAGTTACTGAGGGTTAACGTGCATAGCAATCCAATAAGGCCGCACAATGCAATAAATGTCCTTTTTGTTTCTGATCTTTTCATCGTAAACGCCTTCCTTGCCGGTTGGCTTTTTGATGCCGTTAACACCCCGATCACTCGTGTTGCCTTCGACAGTTTTACAATAAGCATTCCCTTCCTGCCAGTCTTCCAGCAGACCAACGTGCCAACGCCCGGAGGAGTAAAATACTACTACGTCGTTGCGCTGCGGGGTGTACTTCCGCCCGTTCCGAGTCAGGGGGCCGGTCGCTCTCGACCAGACGATATAATCTTTCTTGAGCGACCAGTTACGCGCCATCGGTGCGTATTCGATTACCAGATTCCATCCCGCCTGTTTGATCGCCCATTCAACCGACGTTCCGCAGTAGGGCGAGTTTTTCGCTAGTGTCGGATGATACGTCGTGTTGTACATCGCAATGCGCGGGTGATCGTTCCGGTTTGTCGTTTCCCGTACCGTATTCTCGCGTTTCAGGATTGTTACAGGGTCAATTCCTGCGGGCTGCTGTGCAGAAGCACATAGAGCGAAACCAGCAGTAACAAGCCAAACAATAGCCCAAAAACGAGCACCCGGCGAAAGGCAGGTTGCTGATCCAGTGACCGCAAATCGTTGTAGAAATCGTAATCCGTTTTGTACCATCCGTTCAGGTAGATATAATAGCGTGGGTGAATCATAAACAGCAACCCAAGCGAAGCCCCGACCGCCGAAATCAGCGGCAGGATAGCCCCGATCGTTTTCTTGAGATACAGAATCCGAAAGTCGCCTACGCTATCGGCTTCCGGCGCGTATTTACTCAGGTTGTCGTACCAGCAGGCAAATCCGAACCAGACCAGTACGATGCTCAGCGCAAACAGGGCAGGCTTCAGATGCGGCAGCAGTCCGTCGAGCAGCGAACCGCTGGCCTGTTTTTCCGTCTCGATCAGTCCTACAGCTTTGCCAGATGTTGTATCGTTGGGCTGCTCCTGCTGTGGCAACTCTGGCTTAAACACCGGGGCCGATTGTGCGCCTGGGGTTTCCAGCGTGTTCGGTACATATAGCCAGTCCAGCGGGTTCGGTACGTCCGGTTTCGGTTTCGTTTCGGGCTGCGGCCTATGGTCGGTAGCCGCTACCGGCTGCGCTCTGGTGCGTTTGGCCCGGTAGCGGTCTTGTGGATGCATAGGCCGGTCGCCTTTGGCCTGAGCTTTCAGCGCGTCGATCTTGTTCCACATACGCATACCGGCAATGCCGAGCAGAATTGCCAGCCCCAGCAGCCAGCCTTCAAGCGAAGTAAGAAAACAGAAAAGCATAATTTTGAAGAGGATAAAAGCCGGTTCAGGTCAACCTGAACCGGCTTGTTAGAATTGAAAGAATTACGGAGTAACCGGCTCGGTATTGACCAGCTTAGCGCCGATAATACCTGTGTAGGTGCTCCAACCGTCGTACGCCTTTGCGTAGCCAGCCGGACGGGTAAAGATGCCGTACAGACCCGACGACGGCGTTACGATCTCGTACGGATACTTGGTTGTATCGTACTCCCGAACGCGCAGGTCGATCTTAATATCGAACGTCGGCGAATCGAACTGTGCCAGCTTGAGCCGAGCCCCACCGAACGAGGTGTTGGCAACTTTCTTTTTCTTGACAATCGTTTCGTGCTCCATGATCTGCTGCCAGCAGGCAGAGCCGGGTTCGATGATCAGGATTTTGTCCTGTCCGTAGGTTGTGTCGATCTGCGGGTCGTAGTAGAATTCGGCAGGCAGATCGTTGTACATCGCCTGGGCATCCATGCCGATGTCGTTCATACCCATGATTTTCGACTTACGCAGCCACGACACCATTTTCAGACCACCGATCACAATCCACTTGCCGGTAACGCCGTGAACGGTACGCAGCGAGTTCAGGTAATCCCAGAAATCGTCACGCAGCTTGCCATCCGTGAAGTACAGATAGATGTCCTTCGGTACTGCCGAGTTGGTAACTTTATTGGTGCCTACAGCCGCAACCAGAGCCGTCAGAGCCGCCGTATTCAGAGGCTGCAACAGGTCTTTTTCAACCGTCAGGTAGAACTCAAGCGCGGCCTCGGTCATCTTGGCCGAGTCGCCAGCGTCAAGCTGAACAGCCCCGCCGATGATGCCATCGTAGTACTGTTTAGCCGCTTCTTCCAGCGACATCAGATCAATCGTACGAAACTCAAGATCGTACTGTTTGTAGCCTGTATAGGTCACATCCAGTTCCGTTACCGTTCCGGGGCGCGTACCGTTCGCATTCACTGCGCGGGTCGATGAAGTAGTACCCGTCGTGTACTGCTTCCGGTAGTTGAGCCGCACTTTGGGTACGACATCATCAGGCCCGGCCCCAGCCTCAAAGCTCAGCCGTTTTTCCTCGCCAGCACCTTCGGCACTCATGGCGTTGGCGAGTCCGGCAAGCTGCGGAGAACGTACAGCCTGTAACGTACCGATCTGGGTGAATTTCGGCGCGTTCTCCGCAGTGTGCATAATGCAGGCTCGCAGAATTCGAGCCGACGATAAGTTTACATTGTTTGCCATCTTGGGCGGTTTTGTGATTAAGATTGAAACTCGTTACAGGTCAGCCACCGAACCGATTTTATTTGCTTGCCGCTATCTCTTCGGCAATCATGGCGTCCAGTGCTGAATTTTTCGTGGTGTTCTTGCCGTCTGCTCCTCCGGCTGGAATCTTCACCGTGTCTTTCGATGTGGAGTCAGATTTTTTGCCGTAATCGTAGGCGGTAATCGTCAGTTCGGCCAGCGTTGCCAGATCAACCGCTTTGCCGTCCAGCAGCAGCGGCTGTTCGGGCGAATCGGCCCGCATGATCTTGCCGTCAGCACCGATAATGCCTTTCACTTTTTTGTCGCCAATACCTACCTGCGTAACCAGATCATGCGCGTCCGAAATGAAATTGCGCTCGAAATGGCGGTCGCCGGATGTATCGCGCAGCTTGCCCGACCGAACGGCCTTGTTGAGTAGCTGCACGTTCAGCAGTTCCGTTTCACGCTGCGACAGCTTGCCTGTTAGCGCGTCGTAATCGGTCTTTTTGACGTAATCCGTGCCGAGCTGTCCTTTCAGTGCATCGTATTCGCCTTTCAGATCATCGTAGTTCTTGTCGCCGGTTTTGGTGCCAGCTTCATCGAATGCCTTTAAAATGAACTGATACTTTTTGTGCGAATCGTTCGGGCCAAATTTGGCATACTCCGCCTTCTGAGCGTCCGTTAGCTTCGGCTCATACGTTTTAAGCATGTTATCAATCGGGTCCAGTGCTTCGGCCTTTACCCGCTTTTTGACATCCTTGAAAATATCATCGTTGCCCTTCGCTTCGTCCGCTGTCATGAGCGAAGCCAGTACTTTAGCGGCTTCGTTGTCATCGTACTCATCTTCGAGTTTTTCGATGAAATCTTTTACCTGATCGGCTGTTAGCCCGAATTTTTTTAACGCTGTTTCGAGAAATGCTCTCCGTTTCATTCTGATAAGGGGTTTCGGGCCATCAGGCCCCGGTACTCATGAAAAAAATAGAATTGGGTTAGTCAGCGCGTCCAATTAGGCCGCAGGTTCTTCCTCTTCCGTCTCGGATTCAGCGTCTGCGAAATACAGTACATCAAAATCCTTCCGCTTGCCGTCAGGAATCGTAGTGTCTTCGACCATCTTGTATTCCGGGATACCCAGCACTTTGGTCAGGATGTGCGTTGTTTCGCCGGTTTCTTCATCCCTGTCCATCGCTTCATACCCGGCTTTGGTGAAAATCACGTTTCGGGCCTCCTCGACGGTGACGACTTTGTTACGCTGCATCCGCTGCCGGGGGCCGACCTGCACAACAACCTCATGGTTGAGTGGTAGCTGTTCGTAGGTCTTATCGGTCGTCCTTCGCGCTGCCGTAAGCTCAGCGGCTACTGTGGCCGCTTTCTTGGTTTGCTTTGCCATAACTCATTGAAAAAGTTTCGTTTGTAATACTCGCAATTGATCAGACCAAAAATAGTAATATTAATATTACATTTTCAAAAATATTAATTGAATTGTTGCTGTTGGGTCTGTTGCGTCTGCTGTACATCTACCGGAGGTTTCATATTCAGCGGTTCCAGCGTGGGGAATGCGCCCCCTGTACCCCCGGTTGCGGCCAGTCCAACCGTCTGCGGCCCGACCAGCAGCTTACCCCGCCGAACGATTTCATTATACTGATCAGTCAGGCTTTTCTGCCAGAAATCAGCATCGTCGCGTAGCGCGTCAGCAACAAGCCCGTCAAAATCCAGTGACAGGTAAATGCGTTCGATCTTTGTCCGGTTCTCCGGGCTGTCCGGGTTCCTGAACGCTACACCGAGCATATACGCTTTCATTTCCTCGGTAACGTCCAGATACGGGTCGCACTGCGTCCGAAGTACATACCGCCGATATTCATCCGACTGCTCGCCGGTCGTATACAGCAGCATCTTTTTCTCGTACGCCTGTACCAGCGTCGGGTCGTACTTTTTATCCTTTGCGTTGTTGAGTTCTTCGCGGGTCAGCTCCGCATTTTCCAGATCGAGCCGGACGGGAGCCAGCACTTCCGGTAGCTGCTCTCTGAGCCGTCCGCTGGCCCCGAATCGTTGGGCGTCGATGCATTCGTAACCGAAGCTCATCAGATCGACAATGTGTACTCCGTTCACCACCAGCGTACGCAGCATTTCCTGCCGGTCATACCGCTTGCTGGCTCCTGACTCATCGTAGGGAGTCTTACGGATGAACTGCATGTCTATCGTCGTATAGGCTTCTTCGCAGTTGCGCTTGAACTCCTCGACAAAGGTTTTCAGCGATTCGATTGGCCGTTTGATAAATCCGCCAGGGTCGCCACTCGGTACGTTGGGCATTTCGCCCGGTGTGTTGCCTCCGGTCGCATCAATGTACATGATGTTCAGGCCGCTGCCGGTATCGTGAAAGCCGGTTCCTTTACAGGTTGGGCACTCCCTGACATCGATGATCGCGCCGGGTTCGCCCGATTTCGAGCCTTTAACATCATCGCGGATATGAATGACGCCACCTACGCAACCGGGCTGTTTGCATTTGCTGGTTGATCTGCGCCACTCCTTACTCGCTACATGGAAGTTCGTTTCTACCTGAATATCGCTCTGATTGCGCTGGCCGAGCCGTATATGCGGCAGTGCATCCGCAATCAGGCTTTCGTAGTACTCTTCGCCTTTCGTCGTTTTCTTGATGCGCTTCAATCCAATCTTTCGCGCTGGCATCGTAGCGCAATAATGCCGGGGCGGATTGAACGCCTGACCGACCAGTTTGCCTTCTGCGTCGAACAGGTTTTCAACGCCCAGAATCTGCCAGTCAGCGACACGCTGGCCGTTCTGATTGGTCGATAGTCCGGTCTGCCTCGCAATCGTGTAGCTGTCATGGTCAAGAAAGAACAGCACGTTTCCGGTCGGTTCATCGGGCGAATCGTTCGGCAGCAGCGTTTTTTCGGGCGATACCAGTACGGCAAATTTTCCCCGTCGAAACATCCATACGTCCTGACACGGAATAATCATTGTCTGCGGACGCGGGTACTCTGCATCGCTTAGCGGCTGCTCGACTGGCAGGATAAGCAATACCGCATTCGGGTCATCCACGTAGTCGGACTTGACGTTCGAGAAAAACCATTCGACAAAATCACCTTCCGGGGAAAAACCCTTGCCGGTATAGGTCTGCAAGCTATCGGCTTCCTGTATATCAGTCGTCGGCCATTGTACATCAAAATCGTCGGCCTGCCGGATGTAATCCAGCGCCGAGATTACCCGGCTTTTAAACCCGCGAAAGATGTTTTCGTAAACTTCCTTTCGGTATTTCTTATGCTCCGGCAGTTCACGCGGACGATCTTTGTCCAGGTATTTCGGGTACGCATCGCCAAAAACCTGCTCAATTTCGTCGCGGTGCGCAATGCTCTTTGCGTAGAACTTGTGCAGCAGCTTCGAGCCGGGCCTATTTCGTCCGGCTCCCTGTTGCAGATAGGGTAGTAAATCCTGAAATGATAACATGCTGATTTGAGCTAAAAAACAAGGCGGTCAAGCCAGTGGCCGACCGCCTTGTTCAGAATAGAAACAGGTTTACTTTACTACAGCGCGATTAAGCCGACTTAACGATAACTTCCAGCACCCAAGTACCGTACACACCGCAGGGATTTTCGGCAGCAATCGTATACACGTAGCGACCGAGCGGCATGGCCGAGCCGAAATTCACTTCGCCGGTATCCGAATCAATCGTTACCAGTTCGGCGGTCGGGATGTCGTCCGAGCCGTTTTTAAAGATCGAGTACCGAACGGCTCCGCCTTCGTTGACGACCCGCTTGATCTTGGCGGCAGACCCCGTAACCATGTTGTAGCGGTTGGTCGTACCAGCCACTAACGCAAGGTTGGTCGGTGCCGGTGTCGCAGCAGCAAACGTATAGCGTAACGTCTCAAATTTCAGGGCCGACATAACGATGCCTTTGACGGGCTGTAACTGCCCTTTGGCATTGTTCCAGCTTACCGAGAAGCCGCCCGGTATCTCCTGCTCGTAGTTGCCCGGCATTTCGTAGCCGATACCGTCGAAGACCGGAGCCTCGGAAGCGTACCGAATGCATTGTACTGTCGTGTTGGTAAACAAATACACATCCAGCGGCCCCAGCGCACCGGCACGAAGCGAGTTCCAGAAATCGACGTTGGCGAACGTATCCCGTACGGTAAAATCAACCTTTTCGGCTACTTCTCCCGTTGTTCGTGGTGCCGACTCCGAACCGTACATGGTTGCCGCCTTGCGCTCGACAGGTTTGGCCGCTTTGCCATTTACAAGGCCGTTACCCAGAAACCAGCACTGTCCCTTATAGGCCAGGTCTTTCAGTGCCGCCACAATATTACCCGCTCCAAGTGGTGCGGCTGGCCCGGCCCCGATGGTGTAGTTCGTGCCGAAATCCGGCAGGCTGGCCGCGATAACCAGTGCAACGGCGATGTAATTCCCTTTCGGTTGCGTCGAACCGTAATCCGCTGAGCGGTGCGCAGTCGCTGCCGAACCGGGCGTTACATTCGACATGAATTGCTGTAATGTTCCCATTGACAATGAAATAGTTTGATTTGGACAAAAATAAAAAAGTAATATTAATATTACGTATTTACAAAAATAAATTACGGCTTAACGATAGTCAGTGTGCGCCAGTTCGCGGAATTAGTATCCCCGGCAACCCGCCCATAGAGCGTGTAGGTGCCAGCCGGAACCGGGTTAAATCCAACATCCTGACAGTCGAAGGCATGAAACTCCATATCCTTCCACACACTCGTAAATGGCTCTAGCTTGCACTGGCATGCCTTTTTCGAGTTGATAATCCCCCGCAGGATGTCGGTTCCGGTCGATCTTGAATAGGACATCGCAATAATGTCGCTGATAGTCGGCGATGGCGGTGCGGGTGGATTGAAAATCACAATGTTTACCGTTTTGGATACGTAGGCTGTGTCGCTGTCGCCTTTTACATCGACAGTAACCGTTGCCGTTGCTGTGTACGTCCGGCTGAGTGTATTGCCGAACGTTTCGGTGTTTGCCCAGCGAACCAGAACATTGCCGGTCTGTCCGACAACATTGGATACTGTCACAACGGTTTGCCCGACCTGCATTTCGATTAGCAGGCTAAACAGAATTGGCGTACTGGCGACCTGCTGTATCGTTTCCGGGTCCGGCCCGACGACCGACGTTTTCAGTCTGGGGTCGTAGCTTTTCGCCGGTGCTACCCCGAACTCTGCTTCGTACTGGCTGGCTGTCAGTGTCTCGATTACGCCATTCTGACGCGTTACCTGAACTGTTACCGGAATCTGCCAGCCAGTCGGCGGATTCGCGCTGTCAGTCACCACGACCGGCACACCGGCAGCATTTCCCCGCTCGGTTACGCTTGCCTGGATAATGTCCCCTTTCGCCAGTGCCGGAACTGCCACAACAACACTACCAGCGGACAGAATACCCTGACCGAGCAGGAGCGTTCCCCGGTAGATCAGAATAGCCGTACCGTTCGCCTGAGCGCAGCTAACGGTGACGAACCCGGAACCGTGATAGGCTCCGGCTGTAATAGTGGCTAGATTCATTCAGGCAGTAATTTGGTATTGACAGTATGTACTTCCATTGTGAGCGAGTAGGTTGCCGGGAGCGGACAGCGCCCGACAATATGCGCTTCACCGCCAACGATCTGACCGTTTCCCCAGGCTTCGCCATTCAAAAACAGCGACACGCCGGTTCCATTGACCACGCCGGGGGCATCGATCAGCGCCCGACCGCCCGTTTCGTCAATGCTGCTAATTCGGATTGCCTTCTTTAGATTCTTTTTCATTTGCTTCCTGATTTATAAGCCGATATTTATCCCAATTCCAGCCGCCAAACAACCGGACGGCCCGGTAATACAGTTTGTTACGCCAGCCGCCCGGATGAAAACGATTCATCAATTCCAGATATACCTGATCAGCATATTTCCGATTCATATCTGAAAATACGTAGTAGCGGCCCGGTTGCTCGGCAAACGTCTCCCAGTGCATGTACAGATAGTCGTGAACGACCGCTGCAAGGTTGGTACGGTTGTCGTACTCTGGCAGAATGCTGCCGAGCCACAGCGGTACACTGTGGCAGTCGGTCACGAAACCGCATGGTAGCAGTACTTCCTTGTTGTCGAGTACTTCCACAATTACCGGAGCCGATAGCTCCATCTGATCGGGCTTTTCCAGCCGGTTACTCATCGCAACGCGCAACCGATACACGGTATCCGTGCGCCGAATGCGAGCAATCACATCCCGGTTCATAGTCTGCCCTGCGCATCCAGTTTACGAATTTCACCCAGCAGCAGCATATAGACCAGCACCGGAATCGACGTACTATCCGAAACAGTTTGCCCCTGCGCTTTAACGGCTCCGATGGTGATCCGTTGAAAAAAGGCAAGCTGCTCGGTAGCGTCTTCGGCCAGCGAGTCCACCGGAAAGCCGGTCGCATTGACAAAAGCCCCTTCGGTCGAAGCCGAATAGACCGTATCCTGATACGCATTCAGAAGCTGCGAAGCCACTGCCGGACTCAGCGATGACTCCCGAATCTGATGCGCCAGTTCTACGCCGTCGTTATCGACCCGGACAACGCGCACTTTCTGAATCATTTGCAGGTTCGGGCCAATAAACAGGCTTTCGTGACGAGCAACCCGCTTGAAACCCGTCACAGGTTCGTCAGAGATCGGGGTTTCAAGCCCCCGAAAAACGGCTTGATCGTCCAGCAACAGGCCGTTTTGATTGAGCAATTCAGACATAAAAGAGAAATTAAGCGATTACAACATACTGAAAATCAAACGTATCGACTGAAAGCGCCGTACCTGCACTGGCAAGCGTGAACCCGTTCGCAGTGATAGCACTGACGTAGACCCGGCTGACCTGTTCGGCGGCTCTGGCATTTCGGGGTGTAACCAGTACCGCAACCGGGGCGGCTGCGTAAGCCTGATTGAACGTCAGGGTAAGTAAGGTATTATTGGCAGACGCCCCGGCACTGGTGACGAGTGTAATCTTACCGGCCATGTCGTTACTGCCTGCGGCTACCGTCGCGCTTGCCGTTGTACCGGCTCCCCCTGTAGTAATGGCTACAGTCGGTAGGCTACCCGTCGAAACCAGCCCTTTCGACTTTACCCGCCCCGCGACATCAAGCAGTTCGGCAGGACTGGATACACCGATACCCATCCGGCCATTACCCCGGATACGAGCCAGCTCTACGCTGGCCGTTGGCCCTGTGGCCGCAAAAAACACAAAATCAGAAGCCGTTGCGCCGACCTGCAAACGGAACGTATCAACATTGACACCGCACCCCCAGAACTGATGATCATTGTCGGCATAATTGAACATTACGACCTTACGGCTTGCAATGACATTCGGAAACCGTAACATATCGTCTATCTGTGCCGCGCCAGCAACATGGAGCTTAGCCTGTGCCGCATTTGTTCCAAGTCCCAGATTACCCCCCGAATCAATGCGCAGCAATTCCGCCAATGCGCCACCGCCAATAGACTGTTCAATCACAAAGGCCGATATGTCGCCCGTTGGCTGACCGATACGCCAGTAGCTAATACCACCTTTATGGAATTCAGCTTTTACACCGCCCCGACCCGGAACACCATGCGAGTTTATCAGACGCAGAAGTACATCCGCAATGGGATTGTCCGCTGTAATCTCTATAAATGATGAAGCCGCAACCGTACCTGCCGGGCCGGTTGCGCCCCGAAAGCTCACCGCCTGGGCAATATCCGACACGTAGCCGGTAGCTCCCAAGTACAGATTAACGGCTGGCTTCACTCCGTTGCCGCCCACCCAGTCAACCACCTTGATAACGGTATTTGTGCCGTACTGCACACCGGCCAGTACCGGCGACCAACTGGCATCTGCTTCGATCAGGTCGAGCAGTGTCAGTAGCGCAGTCTTGTCAACTTCGCCGTCGATCAACCCCAGGCCATTGTACCCATAATGAGCGTTTACGTACGCTCTTGCTTCGCTGATAGTCATTTTAGTGATAATCCTGATTAAAGTCCTCGGAATGGTCTGGGCCGCGCTGCGTCGTTTCAGCGTACCCGGTTTGCGTTTGTTCCAGTACGTCCATATCGGAGCCGTACACGGTCGAGCCAATGGTAGCCAGCGACACCGTTGCCTGAATGATCAGCCGGTCGCCGGGTTTCAGCCGTAACGTTCCAGCCAGCGACAGCACGCCCGGACTGAGCAGCGTATTGATGCGCAGCCGGTCATTGACGTAAGCCGACAGTACGTACGGCTCCATCGGACAGAGCGCCCGTAATTCGTATTCTGCCGGGTCAACTGTCAGGTTCTGTTCAACTGGAATCAACTGCTGCTGACTGCGCAGCCAGACACCTTCCAGTGATTCGGTTCCGTCCATCGACTCAACAAAAGCCGCAGAACGGACACCGGCCAGCGCAGCCGCTCCCGCATCGAAGTGCATGGAATCAGCCTCGTACAGATCGGTTTGTGCCTGATAGAGTTGCTGAACTGGTGTAGGCTCGGTTTCCCGGTAATCTGACTGCGCATGATACGGCTGACCGTCGATCTGTATCAGTGGGTGTTTCAGTGCCAGCAGCAGCGCCCGGTGAAACGCAGGCGGTTGCATGGTCGTCGTCAGCGTGTGGCTGTAGTTGACCTGCAAGCTGGTACGTATTATTCTGCCGCGTGGGGTGCTGTACTGCGTTTCAAGAGTCTGCTGACGCATCGGCCCGACGTAGACCGGCAGGCGTAGCTGCTGCATCAGTCCGGGTTCGGCATATTCGTAGCCTAACACCTGATCAAGACCGGAAAGGCTACCCCAGCGCAGTACACTCGTTCCCTGCGAACCGGGCTGTACTCGCAGCCGGTTAGAGACACCTACAACCTGCCGCAACTGTCGATCACGAAGGCCGAGCGAGTAAACACCTGGCTTAATGGCCGGTATCCGTACTTCACAGACAACCTGTTTCGGACGAACGCAGGACGGCAGCGCACTCAGCCGAACCGGGGCTACATCGTCCGGCTCGCTATACCGCACACCGCGACGGGCGTAAGCCGCCAGTGTGCCGCCAGTGGGTACGTCAATAATGAACGGGTTGGTCGTATACCCCAGCTTACCGGCAATCGTGATCGGCGTATCCGAAGCCGATGCGATAACGGTTTTGGTATCCTGTCCGCTTTGCTCGACCACAAACTCATTGCCGCGCTGAATGCTGCTGCCAACAAATATTTTCCAGCGCGTTACCGTGTACGCTGCCGTCGTAACCTTCGCGCTCAGGTAAATACTCGGCTCGTTGGTGTTGGCAATCGTCTGCGAGCCGGGATCTGTTGTAGCGACCGGATTCTGACCGGCTGGAATCAGACAGAAGCCGCTGCTGGTGTTGAACTGCGCAGCAATCGTATCCGGTGTGTCGCTGGCTGTAGCCACAACGGTTTTGGTCGTCATGCCGGTAGCGGCAACCTGATAAATGTTTCCAGCCTGTACATCAGCCCCGACGATAGCTTTGTACTTATCCTGACCAGCCCCGTTGTTTGAGTCGTACAGCAACTGCAAGACCGGGTTGTTCTGGTTATCGCTACGGTATACCCCGGTAGTGGCCTGAATCACTACCGGCGAACCTGACGCGACTAGAACCGTCGCATCACTCCCCAGACCCAGCCCGGAAAGCACCTGTGCCGGTGTGTCGTTCTGTCCAGCGGTGTAACTGAGCCCCTGCAACTGAAACACGTTGCCAGCTTCGATGTCGTCATCGACAACCACTTTATAGCAGTCGGTTGCATCAATGTTGACCACGCCCTGAGAACTCATATTCAGCGCAGGGCTGTTCGTGTTTCGTGCGTTCAGACCGAGCTTACCCAGGCCAATACGCCAGCTTAGCAGATCGTCGTCCGATGGCTGAAACCGTGCCGATTTGAAAATACGGACGGTCAACTGATTACCCCGTCGAATGGTCACTACCGGCGCGTGCGGATAGGCTTCGTACTTTTCCTGTATCGCTTCGATATAGCTATCCAGATCAGCAAACTGGCCGGATACGGTGCCTAGTACACTCAGTTCGGAGGCTGTCGGTTCTACACTCGGCGAATCCTTTGTATACACCGTCCGCATAAGGGCGAACTGTTGTCCACTGGCCGGTAACGAATCAATCGTTAAGGTGAACTGAACATACTGTTCGCTACGCTGCCGACGAACTATGCCGATACGTTCGCTGCCAGCCAATGCCGGATTAACACGCACCGGCTGCTGAGCGGTATTGAGCAGTACAATTTCACTCAGTTCAGGAATCTGCCCTTTCAGGTCGGATTTGGGTATCAGAAACCGGATGATGTCACCCGCTACAACCGGCAGCATTGGATGCGCGTCCTGTGGGGTCAGGGCATTCGTCGGAATCATGCGGTTATCATCGGCTACCGCAAAAAATCGGAGAAAATGCACAAATTGTCTCATGCCCGAAGGTAATATTAATATTACAAAAAAGAGCAAAAAGAATCACAAAAACAGCGTCATCGTGCAGGTCGCACCCTGCTCGGTTTCCTGCCATGTCGCATCCATGAGCAACCCGGTTACGGGCTTTCCCTCGTCATAAACCGTAATCCAGTCGCCCAGATTGTTAAATTCAATCTGGGACATCGGTATGACGACAATAGCTAGTTCGTCGCCTAGCAGCGACTTCGGCAGTTTCGGCAGGTAATCCCCCTCGCCCAGCGACGACCAGGCTTCTGTACCGTACCGACTTTTGGCCGTACTGTTGCCTTCCGACGATTCCAGTACGAGCGGAGCAATCGGCAGAATTTTAGCCCAGCGTCGGGCTGATCGTGCCGGACTTAGCCGCACATTATACGGCGTTTCTGTATCGACTACGCCAGTCAGATACGGCGTCTTTTCGCGGGTTTCGTTCACCCGCTGACCTGATCGGTTCAGAGTCGTACAGATCACAAACAGCTTATCGTCATTGCTATCAGATGCGTTGGCACTGGCCGTTTTATCGCTGAACTGCTTACGCCGTTGTTCTTCGATCAGTTCACCGGACGCAATCACGGTTTTAGCCCGTAAATCGAGCGTTTGCCGTACGGTCTGGTAACTGGTCAGGTAGCGACGACTGCCGTTGATCTCATCGTTTGCCAGCAGGCCGCTACTGCGCCACGTTTCGTACCCGGTCAGGACTTCATTGAACAGATACGTTGCATTCGGCTTGCAGGTAATACTGATCGGCTCCTGATCGAGCCAGCTAACGGCTGCGTAACTACTCAGGTACGTAGCCAGCGGTTCAAGTCGAACGGTTGCGCCATCAATCCAGAGCGCAAGCGGGTCCGAAGCGGTCAGACCGTCGAACACATCCTGCAAGCTGGTCGCAATGGCCCGATTAATACCCCGGAGGTTGGCGCCATTGGTCAGAAACACATCCTTGCCGTCGCCCGTCGTAAAATACTCGCTCTGAAAGGTCAGCGTTCCCCCGCTCGACCGACGTACCAGTTCAGCCAGAAGATCAGCCGCCAGCAAACCGCGACAGATCGATTCCGGTGCCTGATTGGTCGATTCCAGCGTCACAACGGTATCGCTGCCGTAGGTAAACGACCACTTGCTGACGGTATCCCCGCGAACACCGAGTACAACCCATCCTCCAGGCTGCACGACAAGCCCAGCCAGTAGCGCATACGTTACCGTTTTCTGGCTGGTTGTCATCAGCAGTTCAGCCTGTCGAATCTCCGTCGATGTGCCGTTCGGGTCGTACAGCAGAACAACCAGACGAGCCCCGGTACTGGCACTGGCACTAAACGTCATCTGTACCCGTCCCGATAGTTGCAATGACTGCACATCGTTGGTCGTATTGCGATAGATCGGCTGATTGGACAGTGGACTATCGACGGTAAGCAGTTGCCCAGGCAGTGAGCTTTCAGCCTTTTCCGGCCTGACCAGCGGCAGCGAATGGCTGATCGACTGCGCCGAAGGCATTGCCTTCTGTACCGTTGGCGTTGTGCCGACTGTGTGCGTGGCTGGCCCGGTAATTCGCTTCGTCCGAAGTGTAACGGTTGTTTTTGTCGAAACACTGTACGGCGTTACAGACTGACTTTCCAGTGTCGTCAGGCTTACTTCATCCCGAAAGGCGCATGATATGCCGCTACGGTTTTTTGAAAACGACAGATAATCAACAAAAGCCTCGTACTCGGTAACGCCGTCGTACTCCATCCGAAACCGGGTGTTTGCCCCAACACGAGCAACCTGATACGGTTCAAGCAGCAGACGACGACTCAGCGCGTCGGCAAATGTGACATTGCCGACGCGCTGAGCATACCCAGCATTGCGATAAAGTACCGAAAAATAGCGCCGAGAGCGTGATTTTAACCGGGTCAGGTTATCAATACCCTGCGGTGCCGGAATCTCTACATCGTTCAGGAAATAACGTTCCATTATGATCGTCTAATAATATTATCCCAATAGGTCGTAATGCTGTGCTTGCTGATTTCGGAATACAGAAAGCCGTTCGAGTCGATTGTAACATTCATCAGCTTTTTGTTTTCAAAGACCTGCCTTGTTCGGCGGGTTTCGTCAATCAGTTCGGCAATATTGAGAAATTCCCGACCGCCAGCCGACAGTAATCCATCAGGCAAACCGAGTCGCATATTACCGAAGCCAGCCCAGAACTCGGCCATATTCGGCAGGTTCAGGTTCTCTACCAGCAAGGCCCGGCGTACCAGCTCGTCATTCGTGATACCGTTCAGTTGCAGGTTCTGATCGACGGTCAAAACCCGTTCCCCTTTAGTCAGGAAAGCCGGTACGGTATCGCGTCCATTCGGTCGGCTGGGGTCGTCTACGTACTCCGTACCAAGAAAATACTGCTTACCTGTTTTGGGAGCGTAACCGACTGCAAACTTGATCGTGATCGGGTTTTTATTTGCATCGTAAGCACTGAACGAGTGGCCGAGCGGGTCATACGTCAGTTCGATTGCGTTGCCGTCTTCGTCATAGGCCGTTGACACCTGATTGCCTGATGCATCTACCGGCGTAGTCGGTCGGGAGCCGGGACGAATGCCGCCCGTACCTCCGCCTAGCGTTTCTTTGGTTATCGTAGTTTTTCCGAACACGCTATTGATACCCGAACTGACAGCAGAACCTGTATCGTACGAGAGCGCCGTAATTGTACCGATTGCCTGATTGAGCGCATCAATAGCCGCATTGATCGCACTGTTATTACTGAATAGCCCTTTCTGACCTTCCAGAATAGCAATTTCAGCCTGTAATTCAGCAATTTTCATACGCTTGTTGGCTTCAAATATTTGCCGGTTGGCCTGCATGACCTGATTTGCATAGTCCGCATTAGCCTTCGCCCGATCCGAAGCGGCTGCGGCCTCCTGTTTAGCCATCTGCTCCATGATGTCCTGAATCTTCTCGGCGGTTTCAATCTCCAGGTTGTGCTTTTGGTTGGCAGCATCTAACTCCAACTGCTTAATGCGATCTTTCAGGACTTCTTCCCGCTCCAATTCGTCAGCTTTCATCTGAGCTAACTTTTCATCGCGTTCCTGGGCCAACTGTTTAAATTTGGCCTGATACTCATCATCTAGCTTTTTGAGTGCTTCCGTTTCTTCGGCTTTCAGTTGCTTGGTTTCGTCGGCCTGCTCTTTGTTGAGTTGTTTAGTAGCCAACGAAACACCTTTCGACTTATCTAGTTTAGCCTCTTCAACTGTATCGTGTAACTCTCTGAGCTGGTTTTCGTATTCAGTGATAACCTGCTGCTTTTCGTTCTCATCGGTGAGCGTTGCCAGAATACGGTCACGAGTAGCTGTAATACGAGCGATCTCGTCAGCGCGGTAGCGTTCCAGAGCTTCGTTACGAACCCGGTCAAGAATGGCGACTTCCTCGATTTCGTCAGAAATACGTTGCTCCATCAATTGCTGACGCAGATCATAAGTCGCCTGCATCTGCGCACGTTCCTGACTTTCCCGATCTTTGAGTAAAGCAAGCTCTGTATCGTAGGTTGTTTTAACTAAATCAACCTCTTTGTCGTAAGCGGCTTTTGCTGCATCTAACTGAGCATTTAGCGCATCTTTTTTCGCTTGCAGAACTTCATCAATGCGCTCCTTTTCCTTATCAGCAGCATCATTAAGCGCATCAATTTCCTTCTCTTTTGCTTTTTTATAAGCATCATATTGGGCATTGATAGCCTCTATCCGAGCGTCACGAACTTCACCTGCTTTAGCAATTTCAAGCTCAGCCTGATTGATGATCATTTGCTGCTGTAGCTTGATCTGATCTAAGGCTAATTCGGTTAAGCCCTTCATAATCTTACCCGCATCTGTACCCGCGTCGGCTTGAATCTGTGCTGCTTTCTGGTAATAAGCCAGCATTGCGTCGATACGATCACGACCCTCGGCGTAGGATTTTTCCCGCTTATAATAAGCGTCTATCGCTTGCAGTTTCTCCTCAATCGACCCGGTGAAATTCTTCATTTCTTCGTCGTGAGCATCTTTAGCTGCTTTCGTAATAAACGCATACAGGTCTTTATAGGCTTCCCGGATTCGGGTAAAGCCGCTGGCAATCGCCTGATAGACTTCTTTCTGATGCTGATTATAGGCATCTGCAATCGCTGAAAAGACCTGATACAATGCCCCCATGACCGCAAAAACAGTCGTTGCTGTATCTACTCTGGCCTGAGCTGCATCTTTTTTCGACTCCTCAACAGCTTGCTTTGCTTTTTCGACTTCCTGCGCGGTTCCGCCCATACCAGCTTCGTAGATCGACTGTAACGTTTTAGCGTGTACCTGAGCCGCATTTATGGAGTCATTTGCGGCCTTTAAGGTTTTACCCGACAACTGATCAGTAAACTCAATGACGGTCATAAACCCCTTGGCAATCGAAGCCAGCAGCGGGTCGGCCTTGCTGAGCATTTCCGAGAACAGATTAATAATTTTTCGGTTTGCCTTCTCCTCGGCATCCGCAGCCGCTTCGGTCATGCGAATCGTTTTCTCTTTCTCGGTCTGCAACTGCTTTTCGGCAGCTTCGCGATCAGCCGCCGACTTTTTAGCTTCCTGCGCCAGCTTCTTAATGCCCGACGTAGTTTTGTCGATGTAATCCTGCTCAACGTTATTACGCTCCTGAAACTTTACAATCTCAGCGTCGATAGAATCAGACAACGATTTGCGCTCAATGGCTAACAATCCATCCTGAATCTTCTGGTACTTCTCATGGACAGCCTGAATATCTTTCAGAGACTGTTCGCGCAAGGCGACAATTTCAGCTTCGGACGCTTTACGACTAACCTTTGTTTTGTTGATCTGCTCAATTTCCAGCTTTTCAAGGTTCTCGTAATACTTCTTTTTGTCCTCATAACTCATATTGTCAGTCTGTAGCAGAATATCGCGAACCGTAAGCTGCGAGTTAAGCACAATAGATTTCATCTTTGCGCCGTGATTGGTAGCCGCTCCTTCCTGATTCTCGCGGTACGTACCGTTGATCTTCGCCAGTTCGTCAAGGTGTTTCTGTTCCGCCGTTTTGTAATCGGCAGTGCCTTTCTTGAGCGTCGATAGCTGCGCTTCCCAGCGTTTATTTTCCGCGTCCAGAGCCGTTTTTATGCGTACCTCGTCGGTAGACTTCATGTTCTGGCTGACCTTCGCATAATCTTTCTCAACGGCATCAAACTTCTTACTGATTTCTCGCGCTGCTTCGCCGAAGAATGCCGCTCCACCGCCTGCGGTTTCGTTCAGTTGGTCTTTTAGTTTGTTGGCCTGCGCTCCGCCAGCATCCAGCGCCTTAACGAACTTGGTAATATCCCCGTCGAATTGCACCGTAATTGATTTAGGCATCGTGCTGAAGAACTCTTTTTCCAGCTCGAACAATTCTTTCTGCTTTGCGGCCAGCCCTTCCAGATTATACGCCTGCCGAGCTAGGCTAATCCGGGTCATGTACGACACGTTCACCGAATCCAGTATCTTACGCAGATCGTTGTTAGAAACCTTCTCGGAGTCCAGCCCCGAAAAGTACTGCGGGTACTGTTTGATCAGCAACGCAATAGCATCCTTTCGTTCTTTCGTGCCTGCGGCAGCGTTCAGCGCCACCTGCGTAAGCGTATTCAGGTTTGCTTTTTCGGTTTTCAGCGCAATTTCCTGCTCACCCATCGCGCTAGTCACTTCGGTCGTGGCCGCTTTCCAAGCCTGATACGTTGTGATCGCAATACCAACGGTAGCGATGATCGCCCCCAGCGGATTAGCCGCCAGTGCCGCCCAGGTTGACCGGGCCGCAACTGCTGATTCAAGCTGTGCCGTCGTAAAGCCCCGCGTTGTGCCGGTTGCGGTGATCATGATCAGGTTATACGTACCGACCACTAACTCAGAGCCAGCAATTGCGGCATTCTTCACAACCATTGCCGCAGCAATCGCCTTTTCTTCTAGGACGGCTGCATTAGTCGCCAGTTGGTAGGTAATCCAGGCCGATGCACCGGCTTTGATGATTGCCACATTCCGGGCAATGGCACTGTCAGAACCGGCCAGAAACTGAATCATACTGCTCAGGCCGCTGATTACTTTCTGTAGGCCATCTTCGTAGTAGTCGCCGAGCGCAGCCTTTGCCAGAAAGAATTTATCTTTCAGGTTGCTTACCTGACCGCCCAGCGTCTGGGCCTGAATCGCCATCAGGTTGTAATACCGACCGCCTTCCTGCGAGGCATCGAAAAGCGCCTTTTTGACCTGCGCAAACGTAATTTCATGCGCTTCGGCCAGTTTAACCACTTCGTCGCGGGTTTTACCCATTGACTTAGCCAGCAGATCGTACAACGGCACACCGTTATCGGCGAACTGATTAAGCTCCTGCTTCATCAGTACTCCTTTGTTCTGAATATCTGTAAAGGCTTTGGCGATATACCCCAGCTTTTCGGAACCTACGACAGCAGCCATATTGCCGAGCACTTCCAGCGTCGGTATCAGGTCTTGGGTAGCCGTCCCCATGGCTTTCAGCCGGAACGTGGCTTCCATCAGGTTTTCGACCTCGAACGGCGTGGTTTTCGCCATTTCCACCAACCGGGCGAATACCGCATCCGCTTCGGCCTTCGTGCCGATCATCTGCTGTAGCCCCATCCGAAAGGAATCAACCTTCGACTTGGCTTCTACGACATCCTTACCAAACTGGACTAGCTCATACACACCGAACGCACTGGCGATGTAGTTACGCAGTTCCTGAAAGGCTTGGCCGTGCGACTGAATAGCGGCCTTCTGTTCGGCCAGTTCACCTTTTAGCAGCAATGTCTGCCGCTGTTGTTCCCCGCGAATGATGGCCGTCTGTTGGTCAGCTTCGGCTTTGACTGAAAGTGTCTGCCGTTCGAGTTCGGCCTTTAGCTCAAGGGTGGTCTGTTCATGTAGCCGTTCAGCAGCCTGCGCCTGTTCCAGCAGGGCGGCTCTGATCTCCGCAGTACGACGATCTTCCTCGGCCTTGACAATGGCCGTCTTTCGGGCTTCGGACGCTTCCCGTTCGATTTCCTGCCGCTTGAGTTCAGCGGCCTGTTCCTGGGTCGTCTGTTTGGCAATCTCTTTAGCGATAGCAGCGCGTTCCTGCTCGCTGGCCTTGACGTAGGCCGTATTCTGCGCTTCGGACGCTTTCAGTTGCGCAGTCTGCTGATCGAGCTGCGCTTTGCGTTCGAGGGTCATCTGTCGGGCGATTTCTTTGGTTATCGCCAATTCCTCCTCGGCGTACAGTTTTCGGTCATTCTTTTGCTGCTGAGCAGCCTGTTTGACTAAATCTGCCGTCGAGGAGGCAATCTGACCCTGTTGCTTTGTTAATTCCGCAATCCGTTCGAGTTGCTGGATTGCGTCAGGTAATTCGGAGGCTAGTTTGAAGTTAAAACGGACGTTCTGTTCATACTGAGACATGGGCTAAATCCTCGCCAGATTCGCGGGCGGGGTAGGATGAAACGTCGATTTTTTCGTTTTGCAGGCTATTCATCAGATTTTGAACGTAATTGATAAATCGGGCTGAGCGTAGCTTGTACTCGGTTTGATCTTGGGTAATACCGCGTAGGTTGAGAATCCTGTAGGCTTCCTGTTGGAATAGTGCGTACCAGTCGGTAAGCGCAAAAGACCCGGACAGAAATACGTAATACTGCCGAAAGCAGTGCTCTATCAATTCGTCCGGCATCGTGTCGTACAGGTAGTCGGCATCATTTAAGAAGTGTTCACTAAGGTACTGTTGTAAAAGCTGGTAGTCCTTTTCGGATTTTGAAGGGGAAGTTGATTGCATTGAGGTGTCTGTACAGTTTAGTAGGTATTCAGAGTGTTACCGCAAGCCTGCGGCCTTTTGTTTTTCTATCTGCTTTTCTAATTGCTCGGCATCATACTGTTGTTTTCGGATGTGCGCGGCCATGTAGTTGTGAGCGTCTTCAACAGTTGATCGTAGCAGGTATCGTAAGCGTTCAGGGTCGCCAGCAGCGACTCTAAACGCTGCGTCATAGCTGGATTTGCTCCATTCATTTTGAACCGCAATAGGCTCTGCGTGAATAGCAGAAACTGATTGTAATCCGCTTCCCGTATCGCCCGGATAGCATTCAGGGTATTTTCTTCGGAGGCCGACGCTAAGGGCGCGAATCGGTTGAGCCGCATACGTAAAAAAAAATCGTACAGCTCAGGGCGTTTCAGCATCAGCATCACATTTCGCTTGCCTTTCACCGGGTCGTGACTCGCCGGGTCTTCGTCCGAAGAAAAGAACCAGATCGATGCCAGTTCATAGACCCGCGCCGTGTTGCTGCCGACGTTGAGTTCTGACGTTTCTTCGTACAGGTCGAGACGCTGCTGGCCGAAACTGGAAAGGGTTGCAATGTCTGTCAGGTATTTGACCGCCTGTTCGGGGTCTGACGACAGTTGCAGAATTGCCTGCGTTGCGCTTTCGGCAATCGACGTAAAATAGGCGCGTAACGTGGTTTCATCCAGCTTGAGCCGGTTGTGCTTTTCAATAACGTCAGTAAACGACATCAGCCGCCCCTGATACATGTTTACGCCGTCGTCGCTGGCCTGATAGAATTGAATACCCTCGATAATGAAGGGTTCGCCATTCGGCAACAATACCGGAACGACATGCCCCATAGATAAGGCTTTGTCAAATTCCGGGTGAACAGTATTAGTATTCATTTTAATTATAACTGATTACTTATTAGCGATTTAAAAACATCCTCAGATACGTTCAGCATCTGATAATCAACCGAGAAGCATTGCAATGCCGGGTCGTAGGCTGTTTTCTGGTCGGGGATAAACAGGAATTCACGTTTCAGGACGGCTAACGTGTCTGTACTGAACTCATTGATTGCCAGTTCAGTCATCGCCGAGAATGCCAGCAGGAACGACGGCATGATTTCCGGCAACCGGGTTGCTACCATCATCGACCACCGCAGGTTAAACGCGACTTCCTGACGCGAGCCCCAGCGCATGGAGCCTTTGACCGGCTGACCGCCAATCATGCGGTGTGCTATCTGCACATCGTAATGAACCGTATCGACGGTAAACTGGACTGCTTTCCCGGTATCGGCATCCTGACGCACCAGAGCCGGACGTTTCTGCCGGGGGTCGTAGAACTGCTGTACCCGGCCAGCGAACTGAGCGCGAACATTGGGTGCAATTATGCTTTCCAGTTCGGCATCAATGGTTTGGAGTAGTAAAAAATCATTCATCAAACACGCATTAAATCGTTAATCTGTTCTGAAAAATAATCGGCGCTTTCCTGCTGTTCTTCGTCGGACATAATGAATACGGGGCCGAAATAGTCTTCAAGGTGTTCGGCTCGCTGGCTCATGTCGTCATTCAGAAAGCCGCCCCCGAACTCGTCAATATCGCCTTCAAGTACACCCCAGGACGAAGAATTAAGCAGTTCGCCCGTAAAGGTTAGATTGATCAGATCAGTCCGCAGCCCTTCCTGCTGCCGAACTTTGCCGTATCGCTCCGAATAGCGTCCGGTACGCTTCGGGCTTTGGCTGATCATCGGGTCGCCGTCTGCATTCTGGCCCCGCAACTGAATCCGGTCACGAACCAGATTCACGGCATGCTGCGCCGTATTTTGCGCAATCACAGGCCGGGCCTGCTCAATACGAAGAATAGACTGTTGCGCGGCCAGAATGTCGGCTATTGCGGTTGACTCATCAAACTCAAACATAGGAGCCGCTGATATAAGTCACTTCTGATGGGGTTGCAGTCGGAACCGTAAGGGCTTCCTTTCGTAGCAGATCGTTCGATATACGACGTACGATTGGACGCAAAGCGCGTTTGAATTCATTGCTGAGCTGCGATTCCATGCGCTCGGTAAAGACAGCATTCGACAGGGTAAAAACCGAAAGGTTCGGTGTCCCTAACTTCTCGGTCATCAGCAGCGAGCCACACAGATAGGCGTAGGCGGTCTGCATGTCCTTTGCGTAGCGAGGCAGCAGCTTATCCAGCGAGCGAGTTACTTCTATATCGAGTGCGATATAGATTTCTTCGTCTAGCAGGGTATCGGCCAGATTTGCCGGGTTTATGGTGCGTTTGCCTTCGATCAGCACACCGTCATTGTCACAATCGTTCCAGCACACATTGAGCGCATGAAGTGATAATTGTGACGCATCGACCATCACAACCAATTGCAACGGCTCCATCAGCACCGTTCGGTAGGACTCGTTTAGCTCAATTGTATTAATGCCTGCATCGAAGGCATGAGGGGCCGCGTAAAGCTGAGATTGCGCATCCAGATCATAGACCCGAACGCTGGCCGTTACCTGTTGATTACCGGGCAGAACCGGAACCGATACCGTCAGCGAGCGCAGGTTAATCGTTGCATTCGGCGTGTGTGGTATCGTTACCAGCGTAGCCAGAAATACGCCGTCCTGCATAGGGCTGGTAACGAACGGTCGTTTACGCGAGGGTTCCAGCGTTCGCATGATAACCGGCTGAAAGTCGTAGTTCTCGCTTAGTTGTAGCAGCACTTCATTCTGCAAGCGTTCGCAGGCATTGCGGTGAACGCCTTCCCAGACGGCAGCTTCGGGGTAGCTAACCCCGCCTAGCAGGTCAGACGGCAGAGCCAGATCGCCTACCAGTTCAGTGCTTAACCCGGCCAGATCGTTAACCCAACTGCTGGCCGTATCATCGACGCCCCGAAGTCCAACCAGAGGCCGAAATGCATTTAACGTTTCGTTTGCCATATTATCACGCAAAACATTGTGCTTAATTAGACAAAAAAGTAATAATACTCACGTAAAAGGTAATGTTACTATTACTCAAATAGTTACGAAAAAACCGGCAGTTAGCCGGGAATTTAATTTATAATTAATGCTCTAAGCTACCTGTTTTTTTTCAATACCAAGTGATTTGTAAGTGTCATACTCAAAATTATTTAGATCGTATCGGAAACAGTCCCCGACGTGACCGTAATTGTTCTTATCAGCATCATGCTTGTCAAGCCCTCCGTCCGAGTTGGCTTTCATCCGTTCGATGTCATCAATCAGTATACCGCAATGAATCCGGTCGATAATGATTTTGCTACCGTACCTGATCAAAAGCGCGTTACAGATATGCCGTGAACTCGAATGGCTGGCATTAGCCTTCGGCACCCGTTCATAATCGCAGTAGATCGCCCCGGCTTCGGCCATGTAATTACGAATCAGCGTCCAGGCGGATACATTGCCTTTTGTGTAGGCAGATCGGGCATTGCCGGATGCGTCCCCGGTGAAGTAAATCTGATTACGTCCGTACTTCTGGGCGATGTACTTACAAAGTTCCTGAAGATCGCCCCCGCCGTGTTTGGCTTCCAGATACTGAATAGAACGACCGTCGTAGTGCTGACTGATAAGAAACGAGTTGTTATAGTTGAAGTCGAACGACACATAAACCGGAATCATCGGGTTATAGGTCGTTTCGCCAACAAATACGGACGGCTTCCAGGCGGTGAAGTATGGGTTGTCCGGGCGAATGATACCGAACTCACCAAGACCATAGACCCGGTAGTGGTCGGGGTCATTCTCCCGATACCATTCCATTCGGCGGATGTACTTATCGCCGACGAATGGATTGTCCAGATACGTACTAAAGATAACCCGCGTCTGATCGTCAATACCTTCGCGCGGGTTGTCCTTATGGTGGAACATTTTCCGCAGCCAGTGCCGCTCACTGATCGGGTTGTAGGTCAGGTAGATTTGTACCGGACGTTTACCCCGAATACGGTCATTGACGATGTTAAATTCGTTCTCCTGTATCTCGGTAGCTTCCTCGATCCAGACCAGCGAAATACCGACGATACTTTTAAACTTCTCAGCGTCATCTAAGCCCTTGAAAATAATCTGCGAGCCATTGGCAAACTTGATCAGTTTACGGCTCGCATTGTACGTCCAGTGAACATTTTCGCGCAGTCCAAAGAACGGCAGCGCAACGGCTTTAAACTGCTCAATTACCGAGTCATTCAGCGAGGTAGCAAACTTGCGAATGACTAACAGTTTGTGCTTCTTCGTCAGCAGACGACGCACTAAATGCTGAGCCTGAGCAAATGACTTACCCGAACCGCCAGAGCCGTAATTGATTACGTAGTCAGTCTTACCCGCAGCCTGATTCAGCTCATGATACACACGCAGCAGCTTGTGCCGCATGTTGCGCATGTCGATAATCGGACTAGGCCGCTGGGTATACACCTTTTGCCCGACCTTGACTTTTTTAGGTAGTCCACTGGCCGAGCGTTCGGGTGTATCAATACGAGGAGGTAACGGAGTTTCGCGCTTTTGCGGTCGGCTCATTCGTCGTTTAATTCTTCCTCGTCGTCGGGTTCGTCTTCGTCGCTATCGTTCACAATAATGAAGTCTGGTATATCAAGCGTTACGTCGGCTTTGTCTCTCTGATTCAGATACTGGATACCGAGCCATTTAAGCATCTGGTCGGATGGTTCGACGTATTCAATGACATCCTTGAAAACAATCCCCTTCGCGGTATTGAACGGCTTACTGACCTTTCGCTTGTAACCAACTGCCCGGTTGATCTGCTGCTCACGTAACAACTGCCGGGTACTGGCATACACTTTCGCAGCGTAGTTCTGCCAGAGCATTTTATGCTCACGTTTACAGGCCCGGTACAGGGTATCATCCGAAATGCCGAGTTTGGCCGCTATTTCTGGCCCGTCAACCATGCAGCGCAAACACCTATTAACTTCTTCCCAGTCGATTACAATTGCTTTACGTGCCATTGCCGTAGTCGTTTACTTACCTTTTCCCGGTGCGTACTTCCATGAAGTTGTAATACGGGAACTACTGTTACTTTTCTTGAATGATGTCGATTTGGTCGATGTATTTCCGTTTGGACTTACCCGACCTTTGTGCGTACAGACCCAATCCGGCGACCTACTTAACTGCTTAATCCGGGCCGGGTGTGTCGTCGTCGTGAAAATCTTATGTCCGTTGCGATGGTACATATCGACCACATGCTTTGTCAGGATACCCCCAAGCCCGATACCCTGGAATGCCGGTAATACAACCGTACGATGCAACCGAACGCCGTTTTTGATGGCCGCATGCGGAAAGTTAATCACGGCCTGAAACGCAGCTAACTGGCCGTTGACGGTTGCGACATAGACCCAGGACGAGGCATTGAACGAATGAGCTAGATAGTGATGCTTGCTAAACGCCTTCCATAGCTCACGCTTACGGATAGCCCCCTCACAAGCATAGATGTCGATATGGAAGAGGCCGGGTGTTGTCCCGGCTCCGGCTTTCCCGCATCAGTGACCTCCGGCACTCTGAACGTCATTGTATTGGTATCGAATACCCAATCCGGTTGCAGATACTGTTCTACGTCGTAGTGACACGTTACGGCAATGAATTGCTTATCAGAACGTCTGATTGCTTTCTGAACGGCATAACTGCCAACCTGAGCAACCGTTCTATCGACTACAGATGTGAACTCATCAAACACAATCAGGCTGTCTTTTCTGAGCAAGGCGTTAGCCAGGTCAACCCGCATCTTTTCGCCATTAGACAGCACTTCGTACGGCTTGAGCCACGACGGTGGCGAACTGAACCCAACGGCATTAAACATGCTGGTAATCTCACTAACGGAACAATGCCCCGGCATGTCGTCCAGTATTGACGGCTTGCCATACTCGAATGCGGTTATGTACGCATCCGGGAATAGTTCTTTGGCTATCGTCGTCTTACCCGTACCAGATGCACCGACGATCAGGCCAACCTGCCAGCCTGTCGGCGGGTCAATAACCCCCGTAAATCGTTCTTCGGTCGTTTCGGATTGCAGATCAAACGTACCAACAACGGACGCAACCCGGAACGATTGCGGGGGCGTAGATCGTCTTACAATGTCAAAACTTTGCATGTGAATCCCCGGTCGGTTAGTTCGTTGTACAATTCTTCCTGCTCACGCTCAGAGACGCAAATAGCCTCGATACGGTACGTAAAATCTCCCGAAGACGCTGAGCCGCCAGAGCCAGCAGAACCCGCGTCTTTTGTTTCGTCGGTCGTGTCGTTGCCCGGTGGTGTCCAGTTCTCATCAAGAAACCCGCCGAAAGTGGTTAGTTCATTGACGTAATCGACGGCATCCCCCATGTCAGCAATAAATTCGTCCCATCCGTCTTTTGTGACTTCGCCATACTGCGAGTTAAACAGCAGTAGCTTACGCTTTGCTTCTTCGCGGGTTTCGGCATGAACGAGAATATACGGCAATTCAATGCCGCCAGGGATTTCGCGCTGAATAACCCGCAAGCGTTGATGTCCGTCAAACGAATACATGACACCGTAAACAGGCTCTTTCCAGACAAACAGCGGGAATAAAAACCCTTCTGTTTCGAGCGAGTGTTTCAGCTTCGTGTAATTGCTCTTACTGAGGTCTTTTAGGTTGCCCTGCAAGTCTTCCAGATCGTTACTATCAATCCGAGGTAATTTGTCCAGGGTGGGCGATATAACCAGATTCATACATAAAAACGTTTAACACCCGAAAGTAATACTAATATTACTATATGCAAAATATATCGGGGCATCTCAAAACTTTGCCTAAACAAACTAAATGGCAGCAAAAACCGCATAATTAACCTCTTCTGAATCAGTGGGGCGCAAAGAATCCTCAATTTTCCTCGAAAAAATCCCAGTATTACCCTTGACACAATAGTAATATTAATATTAACTTTGCAACAAGCAAACGGGGAAACACCCGACTAACAATCACCTTATAACAGATTAACATCATGAACGCTCAAATTATCAACGCCCGTCAGTTCAATTCAGTAGAAGAATACAAAGCAGCAACCGGATTGCAGGACGTACCCGGTGAATGGATGGACTTAGCCCGTCACTTAGGTGTGCCTATCAATCCTAAAGGCGGTCGTCGTTCAATCTATGACGCTTGGAAAGCACAACAGGCACAACAGGACGGAACAACTGCTGATACTCCTAAGAAGTCAGTTGCCACGAAAGTAAAAGCCACTACGGTACAAGTGCCAGTAGTAACGCCTGAGCCTGAAACGTCAGTAATAGCGAATGCAGCGCCCGAAGTGGTTGCTATTCCTGATAAGCCGAAAACGAAAGCTCCCCGGCGTATGGACTTCCAGAACGAGGAGGAGTTTGATGCCGCCATGACTGAATATGTCCTAGCCAATCCACGCCCTGAAAAGCCAGCAGGGCAACATCGGAGAAACTACCCAAACAATGAAGCGGGTAACAAACAGTTTGAAGCTGCAAAGGTAGAATGGCAGAACCACCTGAACGCTAAGACTGTCGATGTTGCTGTTAATCCTGCGCCGGTTGCGAATATTGCTATGGTTCCTACCGATGTTGATAATGTCGAAGAAACAGCCCGTCAACTGGCTAAACTGCTGGCCGGTTTAACTCCTAAGCCGGGTAATGCTCAGATTGACCCTGCACAGGTTGCGCAAATGATTCAGGATGCCGTAAAAGAAGAAACGAAAGGCATCCACAACATACTGAATAACGAACTGTACGAGTACGGCGAGCTTCTGAAACAAATCAAGCAGGAAGTTCAGAACAACACGACAACCATTCACGTAAAAGTCAATGACAAAGCCGCTGTACAGGTTGACGGCCTAGTACATGAACGGTTTGAGGACATTCTGAAACACGTTGCCGTTCGTGACCACGTTATGTTAGTTGGCCCAGCCGGTTCAGGTAAGACGACCGTATGCGAGAATGTAGCTCAAGCCCTTGCGTTGGATTTCTACTGTAAATCGGTCTGCGCTCAAACCTCGAAGTCTGAACTACTCGGCTATATGGATGCAAACGGCAACTTTGTCAGCACTGAGTTCCGGGTAGCCTATGAGAATGGCGGGGTGTTTGTTCTGGATGAAATCGACGCTGGCAACCCGAACGTTATTGCGGTTCTTAACTCGGCTCTGGCAAATAACTATTGCGCTTTCGCTGACGGAATGATTCGCAAGCATGAGGATTTCGTTTTGATCGCCTGCGCCAATACGTTCGGAACAGGAGCCAGCCGCGAATATGTAGGCCGCAATCAGCTAGACAGCGCAACACTCGACCGTTTTTCTGTTATTGAGTTCGGTTATGATGAAAAGCTGGAAACGGCCCTTTCGCCTGATAAAACGTTCTGCCAGTTCGTTCAGGCTGTGCGTAAAGAGTTAGCCAACGAGCGGATAGTCATTAGCCCCCGCGCCAGCATTCAGGGCGGAAAACTCCTAGCTGCCGGTTGTACCCCGCAGTATGTAATGCAAACCCGAATCATTAAAGGCATCAACGCATCGCAGGCAGATCGAGTAAAGGCCGTGTTTGCTCGTTTCTACAAAAAGTAATCTGTTTTGTTGTAGCTAGAAAAGTAATATTAATATTATTTTTCTAGCTATTCCCCTTGACAATAGTAATACTACTATTATCTTTGTACATACTCTTTCACCAAACAGATTAACACAATGGCCGCATTTACCCAACAGCTTTTAAATCGCGCTTACGTTAACGATTTAGGCGAATTATCGATTGCTAAACTGATTGAGCTTTCCGGTTGTGATCAATACACAGCCGACTTAGGTTTGGTCGGCGACGAATGGACACTGAAACGATTTCTCGCTATTCGCAAAAACTGCAAACTTGCCTTACCTGAGCGCCTAAACCCAAGCTACGACGTAGCTGGCGACTTTGTTGATGTCGGCCTATACCTGAGCGGAGAGCCTGAGTGTATGTTTAACTACGATGCTCAGTTCGATCAGTCCAAATTTATTGATGTTACCATTCGCATCGGCAGACCGAGCCGAACAGAAGACTATAAGGTTTTTTATTACTACGCCAACGTATTACAGGCGATTGACATTCTCGAATCTCAGGGGTTACGCTGCCGGATTACTGCAACTGCTGATTTCTACAACAAAAAAGATAGACACCGCATCCTGTTTCGGACGCCCATTAAGGAATATTCAGAGCCTGTCAATATGGCCGTTTTCGCTGGTGTTATTTTAAATAATGATTTCTTTTCGACTGCCGTATGCGATACGATTGACAACTACTACAGAGCAAGGGTTACGGGCTATTCGTATTGCTCGGATATGGTTGAGCAGGTAGTCCCGCAAAGCGAAGAAGCAATCATTTTCCCGTCAATGTATTTCAACCGATACGATAGAGCGTATAGCTACCCCTTTGATGAATACCTGTCTGCTATCGGACTAGGCCAGCTTCTTAATTCTTAACCCTCCCCCCCCCTGCCGGGTATCACTTTACCCGGCAGGGTAATATTAATACTACTTTTAAACTCCAAACAGATTAACACGATGTACACAGTAACATTCAGTATTGACCTCGGCGATTGTGTAGCCCTGTACACGGGCCGGATTGAAGCCGTGACCGACAACGGCTACTTAGTGACCTACTACGAACCAACTATCCGGGATCTTCTGTCGATCAACCTACGCACCGACGAAGTAATTAGCCGTGGGTATTCGCCCGTTCGTATGCTGCCGCTGGCTCCTGTCGTACAGGAAACGCTGACACAGGCCATTATTAATTCAATCGTTCAACCCGTTTACGCCTAAGACAATGGAAAACCAGAACCAAACACCCGCCTTTCAACTGGTAAAGCCGAAAGCCAATATTATGGCCGCTTATGCCAAGTTCGTTGATCGTGCCGCCTATCACGGCTTTATCCAGCCCGAAGACGACGAGGAAACCGGATTACCCAACCCGGTACTTTATTCGTTCTCAGCTACCGAAGACCGGCGCATCTGGGTTCATTCGCTCTTTGACGGCGAACAGCCTACACATGAACGCTTTGTTGTAATCGACCGATTTATCAAGAATCCTTTCAGCAACAAAGAAGTATCAGAATACAGGCAGACGGTATTCTATCGCGGTACGTTCGACCTGACCGACCTTGATTTCTTCGAGAAGCTACTACTCAGCATTTTCCCTAAACCAGTAACGTTTTAATTTTTATAGTCATGCAAATCTATTATCCAGAATTGACGCTCGCGGTTAACGAACCGTTCCAAATAGAAAACCCCTATCCTGATCATGCCGAAGGGCCAGTACTGGCAACCTTTGCCGATGGCCTGCACCTGATCTTATACAGCAACGATATTGCTGCCGATCTGCCAATCTGGGGGCAGGCTACGCTGGCCGTCGCGCTTAGCGACTTCCGGGACATTCCGTTCATCTGTCTGACGTTTCAGAACTCCCCGCTGACGTTGCTGTATACGATGAACGTGTTTAAAATGATTGGCGATGAACGAGGCCCCTGGCTTCGTTCAATCAGCAGACGAATCAATTTTCTATTGATCGACAACCAGAACGGCAAACTAGCCTGCATCCGGGAAATGGATTCTGAGCTACTGGCTAAGCTACGACACATCTGCCGTGAACAGGTATCCCTATACGCAAACGCCGAAGCGGTAGAAACGGAAATCGAACGGATGCTTAACCCGCCAGTAGGTGCCAATCCGGTAACGGCTCACCGCGTCTACCAACGGGCTAAACTCAGCAACCTAGTCGCCATACAATACGCAACCCCTAAACTGAGCGAGCAATGACGCAAGGCAAAGAAATTATTACTGAGAATCCTTTTGCTATTATGGGTGCTGTATTGAGCCGGATAGAATTTCAAAATGAGCAAATCTTAAGGCTGCTTCAAAGCAAGTATAACCAATCAGATTCTAGTGAAATTGGCGGTATCAACTTAGCGATGGAAGTAACACGCCTAAGCAAAGCTCGCATTTACACCCTTGTAGCAGAACGAACAATCCCGCACAAAAAACGAGGCAACCGCCTGACGTTTCGGCGTTCTGAATTATTAGCATGGCTTGATGAAGGTTCTCGGTCCACAGAATCAGTAAAAAATTAAACAAATGAGTCAGAATAATAACACAATACGAGTTTTGGTAAGTTGGGGCGGAGCGGATACCGATACTAGGTCTTTCCCTAACCTTTGGCTAGACCCAATGCCCTTTGTTCCACGAGTAAATGACTTATTTTCTCTGGCTGATATGTTTAGCGAAGATGACCCCAGGATCATCAACCTTACAGAGCAACAACAGGACGAATTTTACGGACTTTCGTATGAAGTCTGGTGTGTTGTATGGAAGAAAGACCAGTTAGGTTACTACGTAAAACTCCATCTTTCAGGTGAGTAAGTACTGCTAAGTATTACACACTGACAAAAATTCAATTATTACCATAATGGCACAATATCATTCTGGCTTATACTCTTGGTATAACAAAACAAAAGGTTGCGCTTATTATTACAAGGATAAAGACGAACTTAACACTCAAAGGCAACAAGGCGATGAATGTATTAACGTTGAAGTTGATAGATTGATAAGCAAAAAGCAGTTGCGAAAAGGCCCTTCACAGTCTTTACGAAGTAGAGTTGAAAGGTTCAAAAACTAAACGAAGAATATGTATGCGCGAATTGAATTCTATTTGGAGTGACATTGTAAATGAATACGCTCAGAAATTAGTGCAAGGCGAAGTGACAATGGAGCAATTTATCGCTGCATCTGACGAAGCAGGCAAACAACTGAGCGACCTAAAAAACGAGCTTCATGCGAAAAGGTTAATAATCATCAATAAGGATGTCGCCCTAGCATAATCATTAATCTGTAAAAGGTGAAGTCTTTACACCCCGGCCCGGTTGCGGTCGGGGTTTGTTTTTTTCTTAACTTGCATGAAGGAACAAAGAAACTCGAATGCTTGTTTTAGTAATGTTTTAGTGTCTTTTTCCTAACCCTTTGATTTGCAAACACATAGAACGGTAATAGTAAATTTACCGTAAATCAACTTTTTAATGGAAACGGTAGTTACCAACGACGAACTGATTACGAAAATAGAACGTGCCCTCGATAGCATGCGCCCTTATCTGGCTGCCGATGGTGGCAATGTGAAAGTGCTGGAAGTTACTGACGATAAGACCGTTCGGCTCGAATTGATTGGTTCATGCGGCTCATGTCCTATGTCGGCAATGACTTTCAAGGGAGGGTTAGAGGAAGCTATCTTACGGGCTGTACCTGAAATTACTAAAGTCGAAGCTGTTAATATTACTCCAGCTTTTTAGACGATTTTGCGGTTTTACCTTTATACTTTGCACATTAATAGGTCCCTTATCAGTTATAGGCTCCCAAACCTGTGGCTGATAAGGGGACGAGTTTATCATCTTTCGTAAGCTATTCGGATAGTAATCTGGAACGCCAAAAAAGGCGTTTTTTTTGTTTCTTTGCACCTGTACATTCTCATCAATTCAGTGAAAATAGGCATTTTCTTTGGAGGTCCAGCGCGGGAGCGCGAGGTATCATTTGCGGGTGGCCGCACAGCTTTGGCAAATTTAGATAAAGGCCTGTTTGAGCCGGTTTTAATTTTCGTAGATGGGCGTGGTCGTTTTAGACTCGTTACCCCTGAATTTCTACAAGCCCCTTCGCTTCGGGATGCGCTGCCACAAGATAATTCTGGATTTTCAGTTTATGACGAATCACTAAGCCCTAATGCGCTTGATTCAGCTTTACCCGAAATACGCCCTGAACAGTTCCGAGATCATTTCGATTTGGCCTTTTTAGCCATGCATGGTCCCAACTGCGAAGATGGAGCGATTCAGGGATTGCTTGAATGGTATAACATGCCCTACACAGGTCCAGGTCTGGCTGGTTCGGCTGTGGGTATCAACAAAATTCTGCAAAACGAACTGATAGCCCTGGCGAATGGGCAGCAGAAAAAAACGGCGACGATTAGCCGGGATGACTATGAACAAGCTGACAAAGCCCAGTTCTTTCAATCGCTAACGGAGCATTTAGGCTTACCGATTGTTGTTAAAGCGCCACACCAAGGTTCATCGATTGGCGTAGCTATTGTGCGTGAACATGATCTGGAGCAGTTCTGTCGGGCTGTTGAGCAGTGTTTCTTCACTATGAACATCCAACCCGACGGTTGGAGTACGTTGAGCGAATGGAGCCATTTATCGTCGGATGAAAAACAAGAGCTGGCCCAGAAAATGGTTAGCCTGGATTCGGGGATTAGCTTTCCGGTTGTTATTGAGCAAACGGGCGAAGTGATCAATCATCCTACGGATTTTATTGCAAAACTCGACGCTCTTCAAAACGGCCCAAGCATTAGCCTTGCTGCACTGAATGCCGAAGATGAAGTGCTTTTCGAGGAATTTATTAGTGGTCAGGAGTTTTCCTGTGGGGTTATTCAGGACGACGACCAGGTTGCTATTGCCCTACCGCCAACCGAGATTTACAATGTGACGAGTTTCGACTTTGAATCCAAATACAAACTCAGCACGACTAAGAAACGTATACCTGTTGAGACAAGCTTAGAGAATAATCGCAAAATTCAGTTGGCGGTCGAGCAGGTCTTTACCCGATTAGGTATAAATGTTTATGCGCGAATTGATGGTTTTTTGACCCCGTCTGGCGATGTCTTGCTACACGATCCTAACACCATACCCGGTATGTCGCCTTCGTCGCTCATCTTTAAGCAGATGGCCGAAATTGGTCTCAACCTGGCCAATTCACTGACTTATCTGATTCGGCAATCCCTGCGGGAGCGTATTCGCACCGGAAAAGACACCTTCCACCTCAAAAGCCTACTGGCTAATCTGGATGCTCAGTTAGCCACTCGCAAAGCAAATCCATTACCGGAGCGCGTTATTTCGTTTGGCGATAGCGATGAGCAGTTTATTGCAGCCAAACTGCAATACAACGAACTAGCCGCTTCGGGTACCGTCCGTCCATCCCTAACCTACATCAAAAGCAAACAGGAATTTCACGAAATCCCGGTCAATTTGCTTTTTAAGGATACTATTGCCGACCTAGAAACTGCCCTCAGTCAGCCAAGGCACCCTCTGCTTGTCGAAACGACCGAACGCACTCGTCACATCACAGAGCGCTATTTGGTTCAATAGGATAGCCGTTGATAGGTTCATTTGCGAAGCGGTGTAGCTCCTGGATTTGCATCGTTGATGAACCTATCAATGGCTATACGGCTTAACATATTACAGCATAACTGGCTGTCCAGTCCGTACAGATTCGTCGCAGGCAAACGCAATTTGCAAACTATTGACTGCGTCCTGCATATGATCCGTTAAATCGAGATTTTCCTGAATAGCTTTCAAAAAGTAGCGTTGTTCCCGATTACATAGCTCCTGGTGGTCTGGTTCATCCTGCATATCGATCCAGGCATCGGCCTCAGTAAACTGGTCATTTTCATCAAGTTTAGCGCGATGGACCCGTAACGATTCCGTCTTAGTATGCGAATCGACATTATCTGACTTACCGGCCGCTCCTGCATTTTTGGCCACAATCGACACACAGCCATCAGGCCCTATAACATCCTTCACAAAAAAAGCGGTTTCACTCATCATAGGCCCCCAACCAGCTTCGTACCAACCCACCGAACCGTCTTCGAAACGAATCTGTAACTGGCCATAGTTGTAATTATCAGCCGGAATATCATTCGTAAGCCGGGCACCTATTGCATTGACCTGTAACGGTTTCGAACGAGTCATCTGGCACATGACATCAATATAATGAACACCACAATCAACAATCGGACTCAGGCTTTTCATTAAATTCCGATGCACGGTCCACATAGTTCCATGACTCTGTTGATTGAGATTCATCCGCATCACCAGCGGTTTCCCCAGTTGCTGGGCGATTTCTACAAATTTCTCCCAGGAGGGATGATGCCGTAAGATATACCCGATCACCAGCTTTCTATCGGCCTGCTGTGCAGCCTCCATAACGCGTCTGGCTCCTTCAACCGTATCGGCTATTGGTTTCTCCATAAACACATGGCAGCCCTGCTCAAACGCCATAATAGCAAACGATTCATGCGTATCGGGATAGGTGGAAATGCAGACGGCATCGGGTTTAGTCGTGGCAAGGGCGGTTTTATAATCATTGTAAAGGGTGTACCCTCCACCCAAACGTTCATTCAAGACGACCTTACTATTTCCGGTCGAAACGATTCCACAAATGTCGAAACCACCGATAGTTTTATAGGCAATTGCATGCGATGCTCCCATGTTGCCGCAACCGACAACGAGTACCCGAAGGGGTTTAGCAGAACTTGACATAATGTTGATTTATACCTGTGAAAACAACTCAGAGGCCGCAAAAATAGTGTATGTTTTCATTTTCCTCTGCTTCTCTCCTGTCATATAATCCACCCATGTCCAGATGTCTGCAGGCAAGCATTCGTTCAAAACGTCAATAATAGTTTTGTCCGGTTTTGTACAAAGTTTGTCCAGTTGCGGACATGGCACAAGCATACCATTAAATATAACGCATTAAATATCAGAAAGTTACCTAGTTGGCATACCCTTTGGATTGGTACTTATGAACAGTAAGCAACCACTTTAAACTACTAAACACAATACAGCCATGTTAACACTAATGAGCCAAGTTGTCGCATCCATTCTGATCAGCGCTTCTACCTTTACTAACCCAACTACGCCCAAAGGCCTTTCGTTCGATGCAAGTGCATTCGTTACCGCCAATAACCAAATTCGGCTTGCCGTCAATAAGGGTAGCGAAAAACCAGTTCTGATTATACTTCGGAATAGAAGTAATGAAGTCTTGTTTCGCCGGAGCCTAAGTAAAAATGAGTCTACCTACGCTGTGAAGTTGAATGTTGATGACCTGGTAGATGGTACCTATGAGTTAGAATTCAAATCCGATGAAGGCAGCATTATTAAACAGATTACCTTAGGGCCAGCACCCGTTCAGAAAGTAACCCGCATTGTTGCAATGCAATAAGCAACACAATCAGTATACACAAAAGCCCAGCTGCAAATCATCTGGGCTTTTGTGTATCAATCCATTGGTATACAGGTCAAGGAACCTGTACATTGACTTCATAATAATCAATGATAGGTGGCCCTGCAAAATAGTTACTCATGTGTTTGATAACACCCTGCAAAAACCCATTGGTTTCAGCGGCTTGTCGATTGGCTTCCGTATCCCAGAGTGTAACCATCAATCCTTTATTTGTTTCTGAATTACTTAACATCCGACTGCTTTGGAAACCTTCATGATTTTGTAGGGCAGGTCCAACCGTATTCTGAAAATAACTTACGGCCTCATCAATACTTTCTGGCTTTAAAGGAAATTGGATAATGCGTGCGTACATGGGTTAACAGGTTAAACGTGAGGAAACTAAAAAATTAAACTAGGCTACTGTCGACTCTATTCAATAACAGAGTTTTTAGGATACACCTTTGAATTCATCCTGTTCGACAAATGGCTGGCTACGCAACCGTTTACCAGTTGCTTTAAAGATCGCATTGGCAACAGCGGCTCCAGCAGGTGGCAAGGATGGCTCTCCAAGGCCAGTCGGCTCGATTTCATTCTGGACAAAATGCACTTCGACTTCTGGTATCTCAGCCAATCGAATCAATCGATACTCATTAAAATTCTTCTGCTGCGGTACACCGTCTTTAAACGTAATATTGCCATACATGGCATGCCCAACACCATCGACCACACAACCACGAACCTGTTGCTGAGCACCGCTTTGGTTAACGACAACGCCACAATCAGCCGCCGAATACACTTTTTGCAGCACCGGTTTACCCTTTTGCACCACTACTTCCCCGACCTGAGCTACATACGACCGGTGCGAAAAATAGACGCTGAAGCCTTGGGCAAGGAGTTTTCCGTCTGGCCCTTTCTTTTTACCCCAGCCTGATTTTTCAGCAGCCAGCTTTATCACACCAATCATCCGGTCGATGTCGTATTTGATTTCCCCAACTGGTTTTTGTTTAGCTTTCTCTAACAATTCCAGTCGAAATTGTACAGGGTCTTTGCCGGCAGCATGGGCCACCTCATCTAAAAACGATTGTTCTGCAAAAGCTAGGAAATTTGTAACCGGTGCCCGCCATGGGCCAATTGTAATCGGCGACTTATGGTATACACTATCAATCAGCAGGTTATCAACAGCTCCTGATGGGAAATTATCCTGGCGCGTTGCATTAGCCTCATTCATCCCTACTCCACGAAGCTTGTAGCCAATCATGTTTCCCTGCGCATCTAAAGCGGCTTCGAACCGATAGCGAACTGCGGGCCGATAACTCCCACCTGTCATGTCATCTTCCCGTGTCCAGATGAGCTTTACAGGCGCTTTTACCAGTTTTGACACCTGTACTGCTTCAAGTACGTAATCGGCCTTCAGTCGGCGTCCAAAACCGCCCCCCATCCGGGTCAGCTGCACAGTCACCTTATCGGGCGATATACCCAACAGCTTGGCCGTTTCATTACGAGCCAGCTCAGGCGTTTGTGTAGGCCCAACCAGCTCAACGCCGTCGGGGCGGACATGCGCAAAAAAGTTCATCGGCTCCAGCGGATTATGCGGCAGGAAAGGGCATTGGTACTCCGCCTTTATGACTTTAGCTGCATTTTTAAATGCAGTCTCTACGTCACCATCCTTCCGCCGAACGGTAGCTTCCGAACTATCCAGCATTTCCTTGAATAGCCGATTATGGTCGGCAGTGCTTTCCAGAGCATCACCTTTTTCCCACTCAATCTTGAGCGCATCCTTAGCTTTTTTCACCTGCCAGGTCGACTTACCAACAACCGCCACATTATTATCGAACGTAACTACATCGATAATGCCTGACATAGCTTTTGCGGCAGTAGCATCCAACGACTTCAGTTTATACCCAAAAGCGGGTCGCTGCAACATAGCAAACACCATGCCTTCCCGGTAGAAATCCAGGCCAAAAAGTGGCTTACCTGTGATAATCTTCGGGTTATCAATATTCTTAACAGTGCTACCGATTAACTTAAAATCCTTAACTTCTTTAAGTTTCACATCAGTCGGCACCGGTATTTGAGCGGCTTCAGTAGCTAACTCACCATAACTCAACTGACGATTACTGGCCGAATGCAATACTACACCCTTAGCCGTAGAACACTCGGAAACAGGGACGTTCCAGCGTTTGGCCGCAGCTTGCAGCAACATCTGGCGGGCAGTTGCGCCAGCTACCCGTAACCGTTTCCAGGAATGCGGGATCGAGCCACTCCCTCCGGCTACCTGCCGTTCAAATTTTTTGGTATCGAGTGGAGCCTGTTCAACAATTACCTTCGTCCAATCGGCATCCAGCTCCTCAGCTACAATAATCGGGAAAGCCGTTTTAATACCCTGCCCAACCTCAGGATTAGGCGATAATATGGTGATAATTCCCTGCGGATTAATTGATAAATAACTGTTGAAGTCAACGCCCGGCACAGCAGTCGTTCCAGCCTCCATTAAAGGCGTAGCGGCATCAGCGCCTGTCCAATTAAAGCCTAAAACCAAACCTCCTCCAGCGAGCGAAGCAATTTTCAGAAAGTTTCTCCGATTAGTATTAGCGATCGTTTGCATGACTATTTCGTTTTTGGCGTTTTAGAAGAACCCGATACAGGATGCTCAGCAGCTAACTTTACAGCTTCGCGAATTCGATGATAAGTACCACACCGACAGAGGTTACCTGTCATGGTTTCATCAATTTCGGACTGGGTAGGTTTCGGATTACGTTTAAGAAGTGCAGCCGCCGTCATGATCTGGCCAGCCTGGCAATAGCCACATTGAGGTACATCTACCTTATCCCAAGCCAGTTGAACGGGATGTGTTCCATCGGAAGAGAGGCCTTCAATCGTTGTAACTTTCGATTTACCAACTGCGGAGACTGGCAACACACAGGAACGGATTGCTTCCCCATTTAGATGAACAGTACAGGCACCGCATTGGGCGATACCACAACCGTATTTGGTACCGACTAAACCAAAATGATCGCGCAGCACCCATAAAAGAGGAGTATCGGGATCAACATCAGCCTGATAATTACGACCGTTTACGAGTAGTTTGAAGAGAGCCATGAATATGCTGGATTGACACAGTAAAGCGAATGTAATAAAAGAAGCTAGTTCTCTTTCTCTACTTATTCTGAATGGCCATAAAACAGCGAAGGCCTGTCCAAGTGGACAGGCCTTGCAATTTCAAAGGTGGCACCTACCTACTCTCCCACTTGTGACAGCAGTACCATCGGCAGTACGGGGCTTAACGGCTCTGTTCGGGATGGAAAGAGGTGTTCACCCGCCTTAACAGCACCAACCTATTGACTCTTTATCAGCTTTTACACTGACCTATATATTCTAGATTGCCTTGTTTCAAAGACCCCACAGAAAGAGATATCAATCATCAACCTACCCACACAGCCTCACGCATTAAACACCAATCAGAACTTCACAAAGCAACATGCACACGCTGTTGGGGCCATTAGTACGGCTCAGCTTAACGCATCTCTACGCCTACACCTGCCGCCTATCAACGTCGTCGTCTACAACACCCCTACTAAGGAACACTCATCTTCAGGCCAGTTTCGCACTTAGATGCTTTCAGCGCTTATCTGATCCGTACGTAGCTACTCGGCCGTGCCTGCGGCCAAACAACCGACTCGCCAGCGGTACGTCCATCCCGGTCCTCTCGTACTAAGGACAGATCCCGGCAGTATTCCAACGCCCACCACAGATAGGGACCGAACTGTCTCACGACGTTCTGAACCCAGCTCGCGTGCCACTTTAATCGGCGAACAGCCGAACCCTTGGAACCTTCTCCAGCCCCAGGATGTGACGAGCCGACATCGAGGTGCCAAACCTCCCCGTCGATGTGAGCTCTTGGGGGAGATCAGCCTGTTATCCCCGGCGTACCTTTTATCCTTTGAGCGATGGCCCTTCCATGCGGAACCACCGGATCACTATACCCGACTTTCGTCCCAGATCGGCTTGTTGGCCTCACTGTCAAGCTGGCTTCTGCTATTGCACTCCCCTGCCGATTACCGTCCGGCATGAGCCAACCTTGGGAAACCTCCGTTACCCTTTCGGAGGTGACCACCCCAGTCAAACTACCCACCAAACAGGGTCCTCCTTCCCGGAGTTAGAACGCCAGTCAGCCAAGGGCGGTATTTCAAGGTTGGATCCACGACGCCTGGCGACGCCCCTTCAACTCCTCCCGCCTATCCTACACATGCCTGACCGGCATTCACTGTTAAGCTGTAGTAAAGGTGCACGGGGTCTTTCCGTCCCGTGGCGGGTAAGCGGCATCTTCACCGCTACTACAATTTCACCGAACTCATGGTTGAGACAGTGCCCAGATCGTTACACCATTCGTGCAGGTCGGAACTTACCCGACAAGGAATTTCGCTACCTTAGGACCGTTATAGTTACGGCCGCCGTTTACTGGGGCTTCAATTCAATGCTTCGCCTTGCGACTAACATCCCCTCTTAACCTTCCAGCACCGGGCAGGTGTCAGACCCTATGCGTCAACTTTCATTTTGGCAGAGTCCTGTGTTTTTGGTAAACAGTCGCCTGGGCCTCTTCTCTGCAGCCTCCCATCGCTGGGTAGGCCCCCCTTATCCCGAAGTTACAGGGTCATCTTGCCGAGTTCCTTAACCATGATTCATTCGCGCACCTTAGAATATTCTTCCCGGCTACCTGTGTCGGTTTGCGGTACGGGTATCTATGCGCTTAACGACAGCTGACTTTTCTTGGAAGCCCCTTCATGTGTTCGCTTCGGCCGAAACCTCTGCTCAACGCCCTATTCCGTCAGGACCTACACACCCCGGCACTCCGTCATCAACTCCCCTGCATAGATAGTACAGGACTATTAACCTGTTCCCCCTCAGGGCCCGGCATTCGCCTGCCCCTTAGACCCCGACTAACCCTCCGATGACTGCCATCGCGGAGGAAACCTTAGCCTTTCGGTGTGGAGAGTTCTCATCTCCATTATCGTTACTTATGCCTACATTTGCTTTTCTATACGGTCCACCACCGCTCACGCGACAGCTTCACCCCCTATAGAATGCTCTCCTACCATCGCACAACATGTGTGCAATCCATCTCTTCGGTGATGTGCTTGATGCCCGGTTATTATCGACGCCCGCCCCGCTCGACCAGTGAGCTGTTACGCACTCTTTAAAGGAATAGCTGCTTCCAAGCTAACCTCCTGGCTGTCTCAGCAGCCGGACCGCCTTTGTTCAACTTAGCACACACTTGGGGACCTTAGAGGATGGTCTGGGTTGTTCCCCTCTCGGAGCAGGACCTTAGCACCCTGCCCCTCACTGCCCAGCACCTGTTTGCGCATTCGGAGTTCATCAGAAGTTGGTAGGATGTGACTCCCCCGCATCCTGTTGGTGGCTCTACCTCACAAACAGTAACACTGAACGCTGTTCCTAAAAACATTTCGGAGAGTACGAGCTATTTCTGAGTTTGATTGGCCTTTCACCCCTACCCCCAGCTCATCCGGAAGCTTTTCAACGCTTATCGGTTCGGTCCTCCAGAAAGTTTTACCCTCCCTTCAACCTGGCCAGGGGTAGATCACCCAGTTTCGCGTCAACCCCCACTGACTGCTCGCCCTGTTCAGACTCGCTTTCGCTTCGGCTGCGATCGTCAACGATCTTAACCTCGCCAGTGACGGTTACTCGTAGGCTCATTATGCAAAAGGCACGCCGTCACCCCA